>JBBRMC010000965.1:0-1598 GCA_038231055.1 Leptolyngbyales cyanobacterium | reverse complement strand
CTAATTTTTCTATGTTTAACTTCCCAGTTGGGCACTTGACGCGCCCTAATCTCTCTGTTAAGTTCGGAGTAATCAGTTTTTCAGCGACACAGCTTTTATGTCTCACAATATGTTTCACTTTTTTTGGCGCGAGGCGGTTCACTTGGGGTGAATGTCGTTCGTTGTGAGCGCCCCGGTGAACCGCAGATTAACATCTGCGGTTTTTTAATGTTCTAAATTTTCCCGTTCTCTCATGCTTCACCTCAACTCTTGGCGATTTAGCTTTTATTTTTTTGTCCCAACTGGTTCTGGGTGAAGCTGTCGTGCAACCGTTCGTCAAGCCCGGAACTTAAAGGTTTCGGGTTTTTTTGTTGTTTTTTATTGTTTAGGAGCTATTCCATGAAAGATGCAACGTTGGTAGTCAAGTCTGAGTCTCGTCAAAATACGATCGTGCGTCTCTCTGATCAAGTCACGATCGGGGGACAAAAAATTGTCATCATCGGCGGTCCTTGCACCGTCGAAAACCTGACGCAAATGGAAACCGTCGCTCAACACCTTCAGTTCGCGCCTGTGCAAGCATTGCGAGGTGGCGTTTATAAGCCTCGCACATCGCCCTATGCTTTTCAGGGATTGGGTTTAGAGGGGTTAGAAATTTTGGCAGAGGTTCGCAAACGATACGAGATGCCTGTCGTCACTGAAGTGATGGCAATTTCGCAAATTGAAGAAATCGCCGCTTATGCCGATATGCTGCAAATTGGCAGCCGTAATATGCAAAACTTTGACCTGCTCAAAGCGATCGGGCAAGCAAATAAGCCTGTCTTGCTCAAACGAGGACTGGCTTCGACGATCGAAGAATTCGTCATGGCAGCCGAATATATTGTGAGTCACGGCAACCCCAACGTCGTCTTGTGTGAGCGCGGGATTCGTAGCTTTGACCCCTACACGCGCAACGTTTTGGATCTCGGAGCCGTCGTTGCCCTCAAGCAGATCACTCACTTACCCGTGATGGTCGATCCCAGCCATGCCGCCGGAAAGCGCGAATTGATTGCCGATCTGTCTCGTGGCGCGGTCGCCTGTGGCGCGGATGGGCTGATCATTGAGTGTCACCCCACTCCCGAAACGTCCGTTTCTGATGCTCGTCAAGCTCTGGCTCTCAGCGATATGGTGAATTTAGTTCGCAGTCTGAAGCCTGTTGCCGAGGCGATCGGTCGTCAGGTATATGAAATTCAAAGTCCGCAATTGGCGATCGCCTAAAAAAATGAGAGATGAAACCAAAATATCTGCTTCATCTCTCGTTGTCGTTCCTAAATCAGTCGTTTCTAAATCACCGTGCCATCGGCAATCACAGCATTCTTCAACACCACCACAATGCCACTGCGGATATAGAAGCCTTGATTTTCTCGATCGGCTTCTTCAACTCGATCTTTGTTGACAATGTGAACGTTGCAGCCAATGCGAGCGTTCTTGTCGATAATGGCGCGTCGGATAATCGAGTCTTTGCCGATTCCTAACGAGACTTGAGGAGTATTACAATCAAGCCCCGATTGCCGCTCAGCATAGTCTTCATAGAAGTCAGATCCCATGATCAGCGTGTCTTCGATCGTGGCTCCTCCCTCAAT
>JBBRMC010000964.1:0-1604 GCA_038231055.1 Leptolyngbyales cyanobacterium | reverse complement strand
TTAAACGGTAAGCGAATCGTGAAGTGGCTGCCCTGTCCTTCTGATGATGTCACCTCAACCGTGCCAGAGTGAAGCTCAGCTAGGCGGCGAGTCAGCGCTAACCCTAACCCGGTGCCTTCGTGACGACGAGAGAGAGAGCCGTCAATCTGCTGGAATGGTCTAAACAAGAGATGCTGCTTATCTTCAGGGATGCCGATGCCTTTATCCCACACGACCATCTGCACCTCGTTTGCCTGCATCGTGATATCTAGCCCGATTTCAGTTTCTTCGTCTGAGAATTTGATCGCGTTTGCCAGTAGGTTTAGCAACATTTGTCGCACTCGTAGCTCATCTGCCATTAAGTAGGGCAAGTGAGGCTGTATCGTGTGATGAATTTTGATTTTGCGGGCTTCTGCTTGCTCACTCACCAGCGCTAATGCGTCTTCACACAATTCATTGATAGCGATCGGGCTAATCTCTAATCGCATCTGCCCCGCTTCTACCTTTGACAGATCTAATACGTCGTTGATCAGACTTAACAAATGCTGTCCACTTTGGTTGATTTGATGGGTATAGACTTGCTGCTTCGGATTCAATACCCCAAAGATCTGCTGTTTGAGAATTGATGAAAATCCTAAGATTGCAGTTAGCGGCGTTCGCAACTCGTGAGACATATTCGCCAGAAATTCTGACTTCAAGCGGCTGGCGCGTTCTAGCTCGATATTTTTAGAGGCTAACTCCGCTTCAATTTGCTTTTGTTGAGTAATATCTCGCGTGATAAATGATACGGCTGTGGGATTTTCTTTTTCGTCATAAATCGGTCCCACTGAGACCAACGCTGGGAATCGCTCTCCGTTGCGACGACTGCAAATGACTTCCCCGCTCCAACCTCCGGCAATTGCTTGCTGAATCAGCCACTGAGTTTGTCGCCGCTCTGGGTAGAAAATCTCGGCATTTCTGCCTGCTAAAACCCCTGAGTGCCAGCTAAAAATTCGACCTGAAGCGGGGTTTGCGTAAAGCACTTCACCCTTCAGGTCAGTAATCACCGCACTGTCGTAAGCAGATTCCACTGCTCTTGAAAACATTTGCAGTTGCTTTTCGATGCGTTTGCGCTCACTGATATCGCGCCCGATCCCAATCCCACCGATGAGTTCACCTTTGCGGTAGAGCAGTTTGCCATTCACCTCTAGCTGAATTTCTCCCCCCGTGCGAGGTTGGAGCACAAAATCAAAATCTCTGAGTTCTCCCGTTTTGATTAAGTTGGTAAATGCTTGAGCAGTTTTCTCGCGATAGGCAGGTGCGACAAAATCTAAGCAAGAATGCCCCAAAATCTCATCTTCGCGGCACCCTAAAAGTTTTTGCCCGTAGGCGTTAATGTAGGTCATGACCCCTGCCAAATCTACGGTGTACACCATGTCATTGGCAGTTTCTACATAAGCCCGAAAAAGCTCTTCTGACTGACTGAGACTAATTTCTACAGTGCCGAGACGAAGAAGCTGATCTTGAAGCAGACGGTCTTGTTTTAACATGGTGCCGGTTTATTCAAGGAGTGACTTGAGTGGTAACAGAGCCAAAAGGTTGCTCCAAGGGACTGAGAGACGCAGTAGATGCACGATCGATCACGA
>JBBRMC010000963.1:0-1606 GCA_038231055.1 Leptolyngbyales cyanobacterium | reverse complement strand
TGCTGATCAAACTTGATGTCCCTAATTGATTGAGGGCAGTCTTGCCAAAACACAAAGGACACATACAAGCGGCTGGAGCCTGAGGCGGCTGCATTGCAGCAGTCGAGGCAACGGTTGCAGTAAGTCCACTTTTGGCAACGATGGCATTTAGAGACGGGTTAGGAGGCGCGATCGCCGCAGGAGAAGCCGATGCTTGCCAACTGCCCTCACTATAGGTGTAGTAAGTGCCACCCACTAAAACCTTCAGAGAGCCATTTGCACCATAGTAGTTTTGGACTTGAATAGAGCCACAGGAACCCAGCCCGATCGTTAGATTGCTGCCACTCATAGTAGTCGTCAAATTAGACAGGCTATATCCTGCAAGCTCTACTACATCAGCAGCACTACTAGACTCAATGATGTCGTTTCCTGTGAATGTACCAAACGCATAGCCCTTAAAGACATTGCTGGCAGCGTTGGCGATAATGTAATCATTCCCGTGTGAATTAATCAGATTCTCGATCACGGTGCCGTAAGCGATCGTGGTGCCGAAGCTAGAGGTGACGTATTGCAAGCCTTGATGAATCCCATCTGATGGCTGACTGTCTTGACCATAATCATAATAGGTCGATCCGTTATAAGATGATTGCATGGTTAGAATGCCACCTGGGTTAAGGTCAAATCGATAGCTTGACGCAGCAGATAACCCAGAAAAATCTAAGGTATCTACTCCACCAGCATCCCAAATGCTTTGCTTTAGCTCAGTGGTCATGCTGCCAAAAAACTGACCTCCTGTGGCGTAGCCGTAGACAGTGTTGAATGTATAGGTCGTTGAATTCGCATTTTTATCTCTAGCACCATAGAGATATTGCAGCGCTCGAATATCGTAAGGCATAATCGTAATTGGTTTACTTCCGTAATATCCCGTATCACCCGTTCCGTTGTTATAAGTCATAACGGTGTTTGTGAGATTGTCTTCACTTGGCGATAGATAAGGTCCTTCTCCGGTGCCTCCTGCGTTGTAGTTTCCGGGGTGTTTTAAGCCCAGCGTGTGCAGCGTCTCGTGCAGAAGTGCTGTATATCCATAGCCTCCGATGCCCTCCTCAAAACTTGCTGCTTGGTTAGGGTTAAGGTGAACATCACTGCCGATATCAGCACCCGGATAGTAACCATATGCATAAAAATTGTAGGCAGCACTATTTGCACTTGACTTGCCATCAGAATATAGATAGCGGATGACTCCGCAACTCGCTGCAGTATCTGCCACTTCAACAAACCGGACATTGATAAACGACTCGATCGAAGACAAAATCGATCGCACATTGTTCTTGACTAAGTTGCTAACTTCTGAGACAGTCTCGCTCCCCTTGTAAGCACCAGAACCATTTGTGTAGAAGCTATAGGAAATCACCCCGCCATTTGCGCTCGTATTCCAATAGGCGTGGCTTGTGTTTAAGAGAGCATCGATCGTGGGGTTTCCAGAAGCTGCTCCGTAGCTCACGACGGGGTCAGTAAGTGCACTGGCGATCGAAACCTCGCTAAAGTCAATGCCGCTGCCCTGATTGGCGTTATTGCTTTCATTTGCCTCACTGACGACATTGAGAGAATCAATCACCATGCCGATGTA
>JBBRMC010000962.1:0-1610 GCA_038231055.1 Leptolyngbyales cyanobacterium | reverse complement strand
ATGCAGGTTTGGAGTGAGGCAGTGGTTTTAATTGCCTGAATGTTGACGTGAGAAGCACAAGCCCGATAACCCAGTGTGTGAAGGGTTTTGATTAAGTGCGATCGCTTGGGGATATCCATCTTGCCGCGTTTGCCGATTTCTCCAAGGGTGTAGAAATAAGGCGGCAACTCTGATTCGTCTGCCATCAGGTTGAGTAAGGCAGATTGTTTTGACCATTGCCACTGATCTGCAAGATTAGCTAGTTTGTGCAACTGCTGGGCGTTGTGCAACGCTCCGAGCCACATTGCGCCGCTAATCGTCAGCCAGTGCCCATCGTGAGGGCAATCAGTTCGTCCTAATTCCCGCCACGAAACCGTTTGATAATTGCCGCAGCGATGACAATAGCCTAACAGTCCGTAAGTTTGCCTATCCAAACGAGGATGGGCAACTAAGCGCAGCATCACTCGATAAGTTTCGCCTAAAAACAGCGAGAACACAGGCTCAACTCCTAATCCTTGAGCCGCCGCAGTTTGCTGAATGCTGCCGATCAAGATTCTCAACCCTTGCTCATGAGCCGCCGGATGAGAACGGGCATAGCTTCCATAAAGAGCTAAACAGGCATCAGGGGCGTGTCCGGTTGTGGTGCGTCCATCGGTGCTGGTGACATAGAGCAAGCCTCCGATCGCAACTGCTCCCAGACAAAAACTCAAATAAGGAGCAGGAGACCCAAAGCAATCGACATCGACTAAATCATAAAAATCATGATGGCTGTAGCACTCTAAAAACACGCGCTTAGCATCTTGATGAGTGACTTTAAAGGAATCCGAAAGCGATCGGTCTAAATTTCCCTGCAACACTGCACTAATTTCTAGATTGCTATCATTTGCCCACACCCAATCTGCCTGACTTTCTAGGCAATAGCGGAGCGATCGCACTCCCGATCCCGCCATAGAATCTAAGACGCGCAATTGTCCCATCTCAGCACGATGAACGGCAGCGGCTAACACTCCCAAATCTCTTGCCATCTGACCATTGGGACGGTAGAAGGCATTGCCGACTTGAAAGGTGGCTTTTCCTTCAGTTTGCCAGCCTGAATCGTTCATTTGCCTGACTTTAGAAAATGTGTGCAAGACTTCCAATATCTCATGTTCTCTCTCTGCGCTTTTATGGATTTAAAGATTACCCAAGCGGCTTTACCCGGACGTTCTGGCTATTGGGACATTGGCATTGTTGGGGATCGGATCAGCGAGATCGCTTCCACGATCGCTGCCCCCGCTACAATCACCGTGGATGCGAATCGAAAGTTAGTGATTCCGGGTTTAGTCGATGCCCATTTCCATCTTGATAAAGCGCACTTGCTTGATCGCTGTCATGGTGTAGAAGGCACCTTTGCAGAGGCGATGCAAGAAACTCTAAGAGCGAAGAAAGAGTTTACGATCGCCGATATTCAAACCAGAGCGAAACGGGTGATTGAACGGGCGATCGGGTTTGGGGTGACGACTATGCGAAGTCATGTCGAAGTCGATTTAGTCACTCAACTCACCGGAATGCAGGCGTTAGTGCCGCTTCGTCAAGCTTATGAATGGGGAATGACGCTTCAGCTTGCTGTGTTTGCTCAAGAAGGCATCACT
>JBBRMC010000961.1:0-1612 GCA_038231055.1 Leptolyngbyales cyanobacterium | reverse complement strand
AACGGTTCCAACCCAAAATTGCATGAGTCTGCTTACCTTACGATCGATTAAAAAAGACTTCGGCATTAAAGAATTGCTGAGAGATGCCAGCTTCACGGTTGAAGAAGGCGATAAGGTGGGGCTGATTGGCACCAACGGGTCTGGCAAATCGACGCTGCTAAAAATGATTGCAGGATTAGAGTCGATCGACGCGGGTCAACGGCTCGTCAATCCCAGTGCCCGACTGATTTATTTGCCCCAGCAGCCTGAGATTGATGAAAATCATACGGTGCTTGAGCAAGTGTTTGCCGATAGTGGTGACCAAATGGCGCTAGTGCGTGAATACGAAGAGCTTTCTGACAAATTAGCTCATGGGCAAGGTGAGCAAACTCAACTGATGGCGCGGTTCTCGATCGTATCCCAACAGATGGATTCGACCGGAGCCTGGGAACTCGAAACAAACGCCAAAATCATTCTCACTAAGTTAGGAATTGAAGACTTTAGCGCCCGAATTGGCGATCTCTCAGGCGGCTATCGCAAGCGAATTGCTCTCGCCACAGCTTTGCTGTCTCAACCCGATATGCTGCTGATGGATGAGCCGACTAACCATTTAGATGCGCTGTCGGTCGAGTGGCTGCAAAGCTATCTCAATCGCTATCGAGGTGCGTTGTTGTTGATTACCCACGATCGCTATTTTCTCGATCGCGTCACCAATCGCATTTTAGAAATCGATCGCGGCGACCTCTACGCCTACTCTGGCAATTATTCCTACTACTTAGAGAAAAAAGTCTTAGCCGAAGAATCTGCCGCCAGCACTCAGCGCAAACATCAGGGCGTGTTGCGACGCGAATTAGAATGGCTCAGTCGCGGACCCAAAGCCCGAAGCACCAAGCAAAAAGCCCGCATCGATCGAGTTCATGAAATGCGCGATCGCGAGTTTAAACAAGCCAACGGAAAAGTCGAGATTGCCACCGCAGGTCGGCGAATTGGCAAAAAAGTGATCGAAATCGTCGATGTCTCAAAGTCATTTGGCGATCGAGTTCTGATCAAAGACTTCACCTACGAGTTTAGCCCCGACGATCGAGTTGGCATCATCGGCGCAAACGGTGCCGGAAAATCGACGTTGATGAATTTAGTGACCGGGCGATTGGCTCCCGATGCTGGCACCGTGGAGATTGGCAGCACGATTCACATCGGATATTTTGACCAACACTCAGACGATTTGCTCAACTCGCTCAATCAAGATCAGCGAGTCATTGACTATCTCAAAGAAACCGCAGAGTTAGTCACTCTGGCAGACGGGACGGTGATCACCGCGTCTCAAATGTTGGAGAAGTTTTTATTCCCCGGCAGTCAGCAATATTCGCCGATTCACAAACTATCTGGAGGCGAAAAACGACGATTATTCTTGCTGCAAGTCTTACTCAGTGCGCCCAATGTTTTAATTTTGGACGAGCCGACCAATGATTTAGACGTGCAAACGCTGGCGATTCTTGAAGAGTATCTAGAAGATTTTAATGGCTGTGTGATTGTGGTGTCGCACGATCGTTACTTTCTCGATCGCACCGTCGATACAATCTTCTCGCTCGAGCCGGGAGGTAACATTCGCCAATATCCCGGCAACTACTCGGTT
>JBBRMC010000960.1:0-1617 GCA_038231055.1 Leptolyngbyales cyanobacterium | reverse complement strand
CCCCCCATCGCCCCCCCCCCCCCACCCCTCACTCCCCTTCACCAAGTCTTTTTTTTGATACGGCGAGATGTGTGTTATAATTTTATTTGATATCTCTTTCCCTTCTAGACGCTCTTCCGTTTTATTTTCTGATTTAGTTATGCCGCCTTGAACACCGCCCGATCGATTCGTCACAGTGCGAATCTCACCAGTCTCATCGGTGTAGAATTCGTCGTTGTGTTCGCTGCCTGTCATCACGGTGCCTGCAAAGCCAGAACCAATCTCAAAGCCCTTCGTGGCAGGGAGAGACATTACAGCTTTCGCCAAATCCGCTTCGAGTTTGTCAAACACCGGATCGCCTAACCCGCGGGGAACTCGTCGCGCCACACATTCCACTACCCCTCCGATCGAGTCGCCTTGATTGCGAACTTTCTCGATCAAATCCACCATTTGCTCAGCGCAGTCTGAGTCGGGGCAGCGCACAATATTGCTCTCAACCGCCTCAAGCGTCACCGTGTTGGGATCGACCACACCTTCTAAGTCTTTAATGCGCTTCACATAGGCAATAATTTCAACGCCTGCGATGTCGTGCAGAATTTTTTTAGCGATCGCGCCTGCTGCCACTCGCCCGATTGTTTCTCGTGCAGATGACCGTCCGCCGCCTTGCCAGTTGCGAATGCCATACTTTGCGTCGTAGGTTGCATCGGCGTGAGACGGGCGATATTTCACCGCCATCTCATCATAGTCTTGCGATCGCTGATCTTTATTACGAACCAGAATCGCGATCGGCGTTCCCAACGTTTTGCCTTCAAACAGTCCAGACAGAATTTCGCAGCGATCGGCTTCATTGCGAGGAGTCGTGATTTTGCTCTGCCCCGGTCGCCGTCTGTCTAACTCAAACTGAATGTCATCGACCGAAATCTCAACTTGGGGAGGGCAACCATCAATCACCACGCCTACGCCGCCTCCGTGAGACTCGCCAAACGTAGAGATGCGAAACAAATGACCGAAGTTGCTGCCCATGATGTTTGAAGAAATAGAAAGTCTCGATCGTATCTGAAAAAGTAAATAGGGAGCCAGCATTGCTAACTCCCTACTTTATGGGTTGCCCGGGATTCGAACCCGGGACCAGTCGGTTAAAAGCCGAATGCTCTACCGCTGAGCTAGCAACCCTTGGTCACACGTTTTTAACGCGCGTATGCAAATATAGCATGAATTTTAATAGACTTGGCAACAAATTGCCGAATTTAGAGTTGGCGGATGTGTAAATGCGGTTCGGTTTTGCAAGACTAATTCCTCTCGCCATTGGCTCTCTGGCACTCGCCAATAAACCCCGTTTTCTCGCGGCATCATCTGATAGCCGACCATCTCGCGTCGCAAAGTTGCGGTGTCGGGGTGACTGCGTTTAAGGAGAACTCTGTCTATATTCCATGTTCTACGATCGCGGCGCATCTCATTGATTGTTCACTTCGGTTGAAGTTACCTGAGATCTTGCACCCGCCTCTTCACTGCGATGGTCTCCCGCCCGTGAATGGAATTCCGGGCTAGCCTTGCGAAGTCCATTGAAATGGACTGAATTGTCTCAATCCCTCTTTCACGTCCCTTGAGGGAACTTCGCACCGTTAGACCGTTATTTTT
>JBBRMC010000959.1:0-1620 GCA_038231055.1 Leptolyngbyales cyanobacterium | reverse complement strand
GGGGTGACGACTATGCGAAGTCATGTCGAAGTCGATTTAGTCACTCAACTCACCGGAATGCAGGCGTTAGTGCCGCTTCGTCAAGCTTATGAATGGGGAATGACGCTTCAGCTTGCTGTGTTTGCTCAAGAAGGCATCACTAATCAACCGGGAATCACTAATCTGCTAAGACAAGCCATGCAGATGGGCGGCGATGTGATTGGGTCTGCGCCATATATTGATCCCGATCCAGAACTCAACATTCGCATTGTTTTTGATATTGCTCAAGAGTTTAATTGCGATGTCGATTTCCATTTAGATTTTTTAGATGATGAATTGCCCCTCTCATTGCCCTATGTGATTCAAGAAACCTGCCGTCGAGGTTGGCAAGGTCGAGTCTGTTTAGGACACATGACGAAATTAGCAGCGCTCTCTCCGGCAGAGTTAGCCGCGATCGCGCCAGCGATTCGAGAAGCTGGAATCTCGATTTTAGCGCTTCCAGCATCTGATGTTTATATCATGTCTCGCAAAGACACCCATAACGTTCGTCGAGGTGTTGCGCCCGTTCATCACCTCGCTGCGATGGGCGTTAATGTCGGATTAGCAGTTAACAATGTGCAAAACTTATTTACTCCGTTTGGCGATGGCGATGTGCTAAAGATTTGCACTCTGTTAGCGCAAGTGCTTCAGCTTGGCACTCCAGCCAGTCATGACCTGTGTTTAGAGATGGCAACCGATCGAGCGGCTCAAGCGATCGGACTTCACAATCACGGTTTAGCACCCGGACGATCGGCTGATCTAGTCATCTTGGCGGTGGAGACGGTAACAGAGGCGATCGGGGCGGCACCCAGCGATCGTACAGTCGTTAAAAAAGGAAGGATTGTTGCTCAGAACAAATTACAGCAAGAATTGTTTCATATACAGTAGGAATATTTTGAAAAACCCTCATTAACTTCTTCAAAACGTTCTTGACTAAATACCGTTTTAGAATCGGTTAGTAGTGACTGCTAACTCAAACTTAGTTGAGTAATTTTCAAGCAGCAGTTATCTCTCAACCTCTAGTCGCTTATCTATCGGTGGAGCGAAAGTCTATTAACGAATTCCGTATACGATAGCACCACATTAAGCCGAATATTCATTGATAATATCATTTTATACCACAAAGCTCCTACCTTACGGTGGAAGTGGATTTGCCTTCCTTTAGATGGAAGCTAAACGAGAGCGTTAACCCTTATGTTCTTATCAGTCAACCTTCCAACAGAAAGACGAATTTTGTGGACGAGAGTTCCACTACTGAGAAAAGACGATGTACTGATTCCTAAAGCAGAGATCTTGTAAGTTCAAGACTCGTTAGTTGACCTGCAAAATCCACTGAGATTTACTGCTTAAGATCCTATAAACCATTCACTATCTAACTATTGAGACAATCTATGTCCCAATCTAATTCTTCACTGATTCATGATCTTGACCAGATTCCACTGTCAAAAGAAGGCGAAAATTCTTCAAAACTACATTGGTTAAATCAAGACTTTCCTACGTTGGAAAATGCGTTTCCGGGAGCACCTGACATCGTTTGTTTGTCTCACCTTCGTTGGGATTTTGTCTATCAACGACCGCAACATTTACTAACTCGGTGCGTTC
>JBBRMC010000958.1:0-1623 GCA_038231055.1 Leptolyngbyales cyanobacterium | reverse complement strand
TAGTTCCGCAGTTGTTTGAACTGCTTCTGTTCCACCTCCAACAATGATGTCATCCACATAGCAGATGAGGTAAACCCATCCTTGCTCCGCTGAGATGTACTTCCTGAACAGACATGCATCCAGTGCACATCGCTCGAAACCATTTTCAATCAGTTTCTTTGAGAAGTCCGAGTTCCAGCTGCGTGGAGATTGCTTCAGTCCGTACAGGGCTCTCAGCAATTTGCAGACTCGAGTTGGAGTGTCGACTCCTTTTGGTGCCCACATGTAAACATTTTCGTTGAGCATCGCATTGGTGAATGCCGACCTCACGTCCAGCTGTCGCAGGTCCCAGTTCATTAGAGTCGCCAGTGCCATAAATAGCTTGAATGTATCCTCTCTTGCAGTAGGTGCAAAAGTCTCTGCATAGTCAATTCCATGCTTCTGTTGTGATCCATCCACACATCCGCGAGCTTTGAAGATTGTGTATTCCCCATTGTCATCGCGCTTGAGCTTGAATACCCAGGTGTGTCTCAAAATAGGCACCCCAGCAGCTCTCAGTTCTGCAACCTTTTCATCAGAGATCCATTCAAAACACCCATTTGCTTCGCTCTTGGCATGTTCCTCGGCAGCGGCTTTGAGCCATGCCTCTTGGACAGTTGCGTCCTCAATTTTGGAGATCTCGTGGAATCCTTTTGGCACATACGGCTGTCCGGACTCTCCTCTGAACACAACTGTTGCAGTTGGTTTTTGGTGCTTTTTGCCCTGTTTGCAATCAGAGAAGATCACTGACACCTGGGTCACTTTGCCTCCAACCTTTTTGGAGATGTGATCCCAGAAGTGTTTCTTGAACTTGGTCGACTTCTTCTCCCAGGCTCTTCGAGTGATTTCCTTTCGCTCTGCATCAGTTGCACTCTTGTCTATTTTTGGACCCATCAGTTGCTCGAACGCAATGTATGGTAGACTTCCGTTTGCCATCTGGCTGCAACAGTCCTGGTCCTCATGCTTCCATGGTCTCCAGGTCACCTGGTCTGCAACTTTGGCTTGGTGCTTCTTTTTGCGCTTTTCGCATCTTGAAGTGTGACTGTGAAAGCTGTTGTCCCCAGAGAACTCCGATGCAGGTTTTGAGCAGTGTGGGCACTTCTTTTGCCCTCCATGCTTCCCTGCGTCCTCCTTTTTCTCTCTTTGGGATCTGTTCCCGAGTTTCAGATTCGGCTTCGACTTCAGTTTGTCGATTCGCTCTTCATGCTCTGCACACTCTGTGTCACTGCATGAGTCTGGAGCAACCTCTGGAACAGTCAGATCATCGTCACTTTCGGATTCTGTTTCTGATTCCAGCGCCGTCTCGTCAGGTTCCAGCAGAGCCTCGAGTTCCTCTTCAAGGTACCCATCTTGATTCTCATTCCTTTTTGCTTTCGATCGGTCTCGCTCTGGTTTCGCTTTGAATCCAGCTGAGCTCAGTTCCACTGCAGCTTTGTCAAACCCTGCAATGTCCAGCTGTTTCTTCATCTCGTTTCGGATGATATCAGCTTGCCTTTGTTCTTCGATGAAGCTCTTCCAGTCCTTTCCGAACATGATGTGCCTGTCATCAAGTTTGACAGTTCTGATAACCATGGTTTCCAGTGACAGTATGATCTTCTGGCGCCT
>JBBRMC010000957.1:0-1624 GCA_038231055.1 Leptolyngbyales cyanobacterium | reverse complement strand
CGTTCCAGCGGAACGTCTCTACGGTGTATCGGTGCTTTACGCTCCGACTGATTCCTTGGCGGCGTACATGGCTTCGACTGTGATTTCGGACAGGTTACGATCGCGCGCAAACTTCTCGGTATTTCGCTTAATCTTGCCGCGTACAAATCCAGGAATTTTGTTTAACTCCAGTTGCGCTTCCTTCGTCCAATTCATATCAGAATCGGCAGACATGCCTCGCGTAATCACTTCTTTGGTGTCGTGTCCGCCGAAGATTTCTAGCAGGTGGTCTTCCATGCCCAATGTGAAGGAGTTATAGACCAAATCAGCCACCTGATTCGTGCCTTCATAGCCTAAGAATGGCTTATATCCGATCGGGAAATCTTGAACGTGAATCGGAGCCGAAATCACCCCGCAAGGAATCCGCAATCGCTTCCCGACGTGGCGTTCCATTTGAGTCCCAAAGATTGCCGAAGGCTCGATACGGGCGATCGCGTCTGCAATTGCGCCATTATCGTCACTAATTAGAACCTCGTCGCAATATTCACTCACCTGTTCACGGAACCATTGCTCATCCGCTTTACAATACGTTCCTGCCATGACGACATGAATGCCCATCTCCCGTGACAAAATTTTGGTCATTGCAGCCGCGTGAGTGTTGTCGCCGAAGACCACTGCTTTTTTGCCCGTGAGATTTTGGCAGTCAATCGATCGTGAGAACCAAGCCGCTTGCGACACATACAGGGTTTGGTTTTCAATGAAGTCTTCATAGTTGACCTCGCCGCCCTGAGCGTTTACCACTTCTTGAATTTTACGAATGCAGCGTGCCGTCTCGACCACACCCATCGGCGTGATATCCACATAGGGCATTCCAAATTCTTCTTTCAAGAATTCTGCGGTCATCAAGCCAATTTCGCGGTAGGGCACCAGGTTAAACCAGGCTCTCGGCAAATTCTTGAGTTCTAGAACCGAAGCCCCTTCAGGAATCACCGCGTTTACTTCAACACCAATGTCTGCCATCAAGCGCTTTAATTCAATGCAGTCGTGCTGGTTGTGAAACCCTAGAGAAGAGATGCCAATGATGTTGACGGAGGGCTTTTCGGTCTTGCCTTCGGGCAGTTGACCCTTCTTTTTCGCCTTTGCAATGTAATACTGAACGATTTGTTGCAGCGTTCGATCGGCAGCTTGCAGTTCTGTAAAGCGATAGTGATTCACGTCTGCCAGCAGTACGTCGCACTTCGTGTCGATTTGCGCCCGTTGCACAAAGTTTGCCAGATCTTCTTGCAAAATGCTGGAGGTGCAGGTTGGAGTCAACACAATCAGGTCCGGTGTTTCTTCTGCGTCTTTGCGGGTGATATTATCCACCACTTTCTCTTGAGAGCCACGAGCCAACACATTACGATCGACCGAGCTAATCGTCACCGGAGTGAAATTGCGATCGCGCTCCAACATCGATCGCATGACATTGAAATAATCATCACCGATCGGAGCGTGCATGATGGCATGGACGTTTTTAAAAGAACTGGAAATGCGAAGAGTGCCAATGTGAGCCGGACCTGCATACATCCAGTAAGCCAATTTCATACGGTGTCTCCCTTATCTGAATTCTGTAGGGTTGGGGGTGCAGAACGGATTTTCCCCAGCG
>JBBRMC010000956.1:0-1625 GCA_038231055.1 Leptolyngbyales cyanobacterium | reverse complement strand
TTATCTCGGTTTAGGAGCGGTTTTATCGCGGCAGGGTCAATTTGATCAAGCAATAGCAACCTATCGAAAAGTGATTGCGATCGCCCCCAGAAATGCGGAGGCATACGAGATGACAGGCTTGATGCTGCTGCAAAAAGAGCAAATTGACGAGGGGATTGCTGCCCTTCAACGAGCCGCAGAGCTAAACCCCCGCAGTAGCAGCATTCAAATCAATTTGGGGATCGGTTGGCTGAGTCAGGGCGATCGCCAAGCTGCCTTAGCTGCCTTTAATCGTGCGACCAACCTCGATCCCGTTAACAGCAAACTGCATCTGCAAATGGGCAAACTTCTTCAAGACGTGGGAGACACCACGGGAGCCTTAGCAGCTTATCAACGAGCCGTTAACATCAATGCTCAATCAGTCGAAGCTCAGTTAGCGCTGGCAGATTTAGCGATCGAGCAACAAGAATTTCTCCGGGCGATCGTGGCGTATCGAGAGGCAGCCCGGCTTGATCCCCAAAATGCGCGGACTCACTATCAGTTAGGGATCGCACTCAAAGCGCGGGGTCGTCGAGAAGAAGCGATCGCAGCTCTTCAAGAAGCCCAAACGTTATATCAACAGCAAGGGAAGCCAGAAGAGGCTAAACAAGCTGAGACGGCGTTGAAGGATCTAAGGTGAAACCCGATCGTTGCCTGAGAATAAACTCAGCGATCGCCAAGTCTACGGGAGTCGTCACTTTCAAGTTCGTTTCTTCGCCTTCAACGATCTGCACCGGGAGATTGCACTGCTCAAATAGGGCGGCATCGTCTGTGACTTCCCAGCCATTCTGTCGTCCTTCTTCGTGACATTTCTTGAGCAGCGGCACTGAAAAGCCTTGAGGCGTTTGGGCAGCCCAAAGCTGATTACGATCGGGTGTGCTTTTAATCAGCCCTGAGTCAACCACTTTAATCGTGTCTTTAACTGGAATTGCAGCAATAAATCCTGGACAGGTTAAGAGGGCTTGGGCACAGCGATCGAATAAGTCAGGTGTCGCTAGACATCTCGCTCCATCGTGAATCAAGACGTGTTCGGCTTCGGGAGGAAGCGCTTGCAGCCCGTTGTAGACAGATTCTTGTCGCGTCGAGCCGCCTTGGACGAAGTGAACGGGCTTTGTCAACGAAAGTTGGGTGACGATCGCTTGAAAGTCGTCCCAATCACTTGGCTGTCCGATAATCCCAATCCAGCGAATCTGGCGAGAAGTCTCTGCGGCGAGGAGGGTCCAGGCGAGGAGTGATTTTCCTAGCAGCGTCAGCAGCAGCTTGTTGCGGGGGGCTTTGCCTTGGTTTTGCCATGCGCTGCCCATTCGATGACCTGATCCGGCGGCTGGTATGAGTAAATACACAAATTTTTCCCTTAACTTTGGATTTTGGGCTTTGATTTGAATCTGGCTCATACAACGTTGCGAAGGCCGTTATAAAATCCGATCAATTCAAAATCCAAATCCCAAAACCGTTTGACTAGGGATATCTTCCCCTAGAATAAGAGCGAATATAGCTTTAAGAAGTGTAAAGAAACGATTATGCGAATCTTAGCCCTTGTCCCTGGTGGAATTGGCGATCAAATTCTATTTTTTCCGACTTTAGATGATTTGAAAAAAGCTTACCCT
>JBBRMC010000955.1:0-1628 GCA_038231055.1 Leptolyngbyales cyanobacterium | reverse complement strand
TAAGCTGTTCTTTTGTTTCTAAAGGTTCAGCAAGAAGCGGGGTTTCATTTGTGTTGGAGCGCGATCGCCCAAATCCACGCATATCGTAGAGAAGGCAATCAAATAGATTGGACAGCGATCGAGCTGTGCTTTCCCAATAGCGCGAAGAGCCGCCCCACCCATGAATAAAAACCATAATAGGCTTTCCAGTCGGATGGGACTGCTCGGTATCTGTCACCCATTCGTAATAGTGATTAAACCCGTTAACCGTTGCGTATGGCATTTCAGAAGCTTAGATATTAAGTTATTAAATCTTGAGGTCAGGCTTTGCTCATTTGCAACCTAGAACTCAAAACACAGAACTCAATTTTAAGCGGATTCGGGCTTTGGAAGGGAAGAAGGGTGCATTAAAAGTTCGGCAGTTGAGCGTTTCTCAACCATCTCACGCGTGATCGAGCATCGAGTCACGTCCTTGCGAGACGGTAGCTCGTACATCACATCAAGCATCAACTCTTCGACAATGCTGCGAAGCGCTCTGGCTCCAGTTTTCCGGCGGTATGCCTCTTGCGCGATCGCTCTAACAGCATCCTGCTTAAAGTCAAGCTGCACATTGTCCATCTTCAGCAGCTTTTGAAATTGCTTCACCAACGCGTTGCGAGGCTCGGTGAGAATTTCAGCCAGTGCATCTTCATCAAGAGGATCAACGACTGCCATCACGGGAATTCGCCCGATGAATTCAGGAATCATGCCGAACTTCACCAGATCATCTGGTTCAAGGTGTTTAAGAATATCAGCCGTTCGTTTATCTTTAGAGGGCTGATTGTCTCCACCTTGCACAAAGCCCATCGATCGTTTGCCGATCCGTTGCTCGACAGACTTATCTAAGCCAACAAACGCACCCCCACAAATGAACAAGATGTTGCTTGTGTCGATTTGGATGCAGTCTTGATAAGGATGCTTACGCCCACCCTGAGGAGGAACGTTGGCAACAGTGCCCTCCAGCATCTTCAATAAAGCCTGTTGAACGCCCTCTCCTGACACGTCGCGAGTGATCGAAGGATTTTCGCTCTTACGAGCAATCTTGTCAATTTCGTCAATGTAGATGATGCCGCGTTGCGCTTCTTCAACATCTAAGTCTGCTACCTGCAAGAGGCGCAGCAAGATATTCTCAACGTCTTCACCGACATACCCTGCCTCGGTCAACGTTGTAGCGTCTGCCACGGCAAAGGGAACGTCTAGAATCTCGGCTAAGGTTTGTGCTAGGAGAGTCTTACCGCAACCCGTTGGACCAATTAGCAGAATGTTTGACTTTTGTAACTCAACAGGGTCATCCGTGGAAGCCTTACCGCCGCTTTTGCTTTGGACAAAGCTAAGGCGCTTGTAGTGGTTGTAGACTGCCACCGATAGAACTTTTTTTGCTTCATCTTGACCAATTACGTGTTCGTCAAGATGCTTCTTAATTTCCCGTGGCTTAGGAATTTGGCTTAGAGATAGGTTAGCAGAGCGAACCCGACGCTTTTCGGGCGCTTGCTCTTTGCGAGGCACAGGCTGAGGAACTGCACTAGAGTCAAACAACTCCTCATCTAAAATTTCGTTGCACAAGTCTACGCATTCATCACAGATGTAAACGCCGGGTCCCGCGATTAGCT
>JBBRMC010000954.1:0-1637 GCA_038231055.1 Leptolyngbyales cyanobacterium | reverse complement strand
GCTGACTCCCAGATAGCGCATGATTCGCCGCACCTCTTGAGCATATTCAGCCGCTTCTTGCCCCGATCGCAGATCTGGCTCTGAGACAATCTCAACGAGCGGAACCCCTGCCCGGTTATAGTCCACCAGCGAATAAGTTGAACCTGAAAGCCTGTCGCTGCCACCATGCACGAGTTTTCCGGCATCTTCTTCCATGTGCAGACGAGTCACTCCGATTCGTTTACGCACCGGATTGTTGTCAGCATCTAGCAACTCAATTTCGACCCAACCGTGCTCAGCGATCGGGAGATCAAATTGAGAAATTTGATAATTTTTGGGCAGATCAGGATAAAAATATTGCTTGCGATCGAACTTGCTGTAAGGTGCAATCTGACAGTTGAGCGCCAGTCCTGCTTTGACCGCATATTCCAAAACTTTTTGGTTAAGCACAGGCAGCACCCCTGGCATTCCCATACAGATTGGGTCAATGTGCGTGTTTGGATCAGTCGTAAACTTAGCAGAGCTGTCAGAAAAGATTTTAGTTTCGGTGCTCAACTGACAGTGAGTTTCTAGCCCGATGATCGCTTCATATTGGGTTTTGGCTGGCGCAGCAGTCGTCATAAAATTTCAGAACTATAACGGGGCATACTTCCCCATTCTAGCGGGAACCGGAACCTCACTTCCCTCAAATCAGATTCCTAGATTCCCGAAACCTTCAGGGAATCTTTACAGACACAATGACTCATGGAAATTTTGCGTAAGATTGTGTAGAAATCTCCATGCGGAACATTTAGGAAACCCCGAATGCTTGTCTGTCCCCAGTGTCAGTTCGAGAATCCCGATTTAAACAATTTTTGTCAAGAGTGCGGCATCTCTTTGACTCAAGAGGCTTATCCGAGTGGCGACCCGCCGGACAAGATTGACGTGCGGATTTATCTAACGCTGCGATCGCAGCTTCACCAAGTCATTCCTCAGATTCGCGATGCTTGGGGGTCGGGTGAAAATGCTTTCTTGCTAGAAGATCGATCCCATCTCCCGCTATTGGTCGATCGCTTCCAGAGCGATCGTGACCTCTCTGTGCTGCAAGTTCTGCGCTGGTTCTATGAGATGGTCGAGATCTGGGAAGCGTTGGAACCGTGGCACTGTCGGCAAAGCTTACTAGCTCCCCAAAACGTGCGAGTTGATAAAGAACAGATATTGTGTCTACAGAAATTGTTTCTAGAAGAAACTCCCGCGCCATCGCTGCAAACCTTAGGTGAAACCTGGCAATTTTTACTAAATCACCTCTCTCAAACTCAACTGGCAACCCTACATTTGCTGATTGCTGATTTGCAAGTGGGTAAACTAATAACAACCGATGAGCTTCGATCGCGCCTTGAAGCGATCACTCACGAGATGCAAGCAAGCTTTACCGAAATCGAGACTATGCCCAATCCTCAAAATCTGTCAGCCCCCGACCCAACCGATGATCTCCTAGAAGGTCTTGAAGACGACGACTTAGATACCGAAGCCATCACCCTTCAACCCGAAGACGAGGGAGACGATATGCCCACGATCGTCCTGCCGATGCAGCTATTTAGCCTCGAAGACGCAGGCAGAACTGACATCGGACGGACTCGTGATCACAACGAAGATTGTTTTGGCATTGACACCAAAAT
>JBBRMC010000953.1:0-1638 GCA_038231055.1 Leptolyngbyales cyanobacterium | reverse complement strand
GGATTTATTAAGGTGCAACGTCTCACCCTCACCCTAGCCCGCTCTCCAAGGAGCTACCGTGTACACACAAATCGTTGATCGCTTCGTTTCAGTCGGCTTCAGCCCCCTAAATCCCCCAAAATTGGGGGACTTTGACCCTGAACAATGGCTTAAACTCTGAACCTCTTTCTGGCTCAAAGTTCCCCAGAATGGGGGATTTAGGGGGCGAAAGATTTTGGCAATGGGGATCATCAACTTGTGTGTACACAGCAGCTCCCCAAGGAGAGGGAACAGGACTCTAGCTCCCTTCTCCTTGGGGAGAAGGGTTGGCGAGGGCTTCGCCCCACTTCGTGAGGAGGGCAGAAGACGCTCACAAGTTTTACAGGTTATTGAATCCACGATCCTTAGTTTTTAGGCTTCTCCACCTCTAAACTGCTCGAACTTCGCCGCACCATTTGAACCGTGTGGGGAAGAACCCCAACCAGCCGCTCAAACGCCTCATCGGGCAGTTGTGCGGTCGCCTCTACTCCAAAATAATTTTCAAACTGATTCAAAATCATCTGAGCGCGCTGCAACGGCGCAGGATTATCAGTAAGTTGCTGAGTGAGCCTAATCCATTGCCGTCTAATCAGATAAGCTTTCTGTCGTTCTTCTTGATTCTCAGGAGCGAGCAGAGACAGATCACCGACTGGTAAAACGCCCACGCAATTCAGGTCAAAAAAGCTCCCCACCGCCGCACCCGGACCCGCAAACTCAGCGTGAAACTGTTTATAAATAATTAGCCCATTGCGTCGGCGGCTATTGACAACTAGCAGTTTTCCGTCATTCAACTGAGTCAAAATATCTGACACGATCGTGGGTTCAACAATGCTCTGATGATTTAGGCTCTCATTTTTCATACCGTCGAAGCTTTGAAGCGCATAACACGGCTATGGCTAATCAAGGAGCAGTTTGCCATGAAACACTGTGGTTAACCTGATGAAAAATGGTTTACGTCCAGCCTTTGTCGATTATTGCTCAAAGCGCAAACCCAAGATCCGTTATCGAAGCGAACTCGTCGTAGTGGTGAAAGTGGAGCTAGCGGAATAATCCGGCTCTTCAACCACACCTTAGTAATTTTTGATTGCCACCAATTAACCATTGTCACTATATTCTATGGCAGTGCCTTGGGATCAGGAGAATTCAGTAGAGACTTTGAAGGAAGTGTGAAGAAGAACCAAAATCTTAGTCAATTCTTGGGTGAAACCTTTACTTAAAATTTAAAGAGCCTGAACGATCGCTATCAGGATATCTTGCTTCTTGATTTCAAAATCCCTCTAGAGCACTAAAAACTCGTCATCATGCTCCCCTCTTCGTAGAAATCGCCCATCCCAATCGAGTCGGCTGCTCATAAATTCGTTTTAGCGTGTTCACATCTCGCGGTGAGATCAAAGGCGGGCTACGAACCTGAGAGAAATACAAGGCATCCGTCTGAAAAGAACTGTGTCCCCATATTCCTAACGCGTGACCTAACTCATGACGAGCTGATGCCAACACATAAGATTCTGCCTGATTGGGTTGCACAACCACTGTGCAGCGATGCGCTAAAAGGGTCGAACCGTCTGCGATCGGTTGGTCATAAAGCTCATAGCGAGTTTCAGCCGCCCGAATTCGCTGGGG
>JBBRMC010000952.1:0-1639 GCA_038231055.1 Leptolyngbyales cyanobacterium | reverse complement strand
GTCGCACCGGGACCTGATGTGGCGAAACATACGCCAACTTGCCCTGTTGCACGAGCATAGCCGTCTGCGGCATGGGCTGCCCCTTGCTCATGTCTGACCAGAATGTGTTGAATACCGCCGATCGCTTCTGCTTTATAAAGCTCATCATAGATCGGCAGAATCGCTCCGCCTGGATACCCAAAGATGTGCTTAACGCCGTGCCGTCTAAGGCTGTCAATGAGCGCAAAGCCACCTGTCACCCTCTGTACTGCCACTCGTTGCAATTGCACTGGGGAACCTCGCCAAACCGTCTAAGTGGATAGTTTTTGTATCTAAAGATGCAATAGATAGAAATCAAGTGTAGTGCTGATTCCGATCCCTGTCGAGACTTCGTCTGAGCGATCGACAACAAACCTACCTATACTGTACACTCTAGGAAATTTATGCTGATCCAATATGTCAAGTTCTGCTGACATTTAGGTTATCTTACACCGCATCTTGCAAAACTCCTCGAGTGCTGCGCCATGCCCAGATGCCCACGATCGTCACTACGACACTCATGCCAATCAGCACCGATCGTAACCCCAGTTCAGCTTGAGGATTGCGGGCAACCAAATTATTGATCGCATCAATGAGCGGTCCTGTAATCGCTAACGGTACGCTGAGAGCAATATTCACAATATTGTTTTGAAAGCCAAACACTTTACCCCGCATCGCTTCGGGTGTGCGTTGCTGAATGACCGTTTGCATCGGCACCGCAACGAGAGAGGCTCCCAAACCAAAGAAGCCAGATAGGGTTAAACTTAGCCCCTTGTCGGAGGTAAACGAAAACATCGTCAGCACAAACGCCATACAGATAAAGCCTGCAAGTGGAAGTGGCTTGTGACGAAAACGATCGCCCCAATGTCCTAAGGCTCCCGCCCCAAATACCATACCCACCCCTGCTGCCGCCAGCAATAGCCCAAACTGAGTCGGCTCTAACCCAATTTTGCTCGTCAAGTTCACCGCTAAGACGATTAGCGCCGCCAGCACCGAGTAAAGAATCATCAGTTGCAACATCGCATAGCTGACTAGTCGATCTTTTCTTAAGTAGGCTAACCCCTCTTTAAAGTCACTCCAGGGATGAACTAGCGCCGTCTCAGTTTGCCGCTTTTCTTCTTTTAGAGGCACCAGGTAAAGCACAATCCCCGCAAGCGAATACAGCCCACCCACTAAAAGTTCTCGCCCCCAGTCAGGGTTAAACTGGAAAGCCTCACGCAGCAGAAAATCACCGATCGCAAACCCTACAATCAACGACCCGATCATCGTCGTGGTAAACACTGCATTTGCCGTGATCAGATTTTCTCGCTTGACTAATAGTGGAATGGCAGCTTGCTCTGCTGGTGCAAAAAATTGAGTCAGTACCGACTCTAAAAAGGCGATCGCTAGCAAAATCCCAAATGCTTTGGGCAAAAATGGTAAGGGTAGCAACAACAGCATCACTCCGCGCCAAATGTTGCAGCCGCTCAAGATTGCCTTTTTATCGTAGCGATCGACAAAAATGCCCGCCGCCGATCCAAAAAAGATGGCAGGTAATGTAGCTGCAATCATCACCGCAGAGCGCATCGAGTTGGCGGTTTCAGGAGAGGAGCCATAGTCAGTTAGCAACGCAATCAACAGC
>JBBRMC010000951.1:0-1640 GCA_038231055.1 Leptolyngbyales cyanobacterium | reverse complement strand
CGAGCTAACGGCAAAAGAGTTTGATTTGTTGGAATATTTGCTGACGCATCCCCGCCAAGTGTTCACACGCGATCAGATTCTTGAACACGTCTGGGGTTATGACTTTATGGGTGATTCCAACATTATTGAAGTCTATGTTCGCTATCTGCGATTGAAGTTAGAAGAGAAAGGTGAAAAACGATTAGTTTACACGGTTCGAGGCGTTGGATACGCGTTGCGGGAGTAAACTGTGTTGATCCTTTCAGCATTATTACTTCATTGCAACAGATTTACGAGTTCGTTTCTCTACGCGTCATTCGTCCAGTCATTTCAGTGGGCTGAATGCGATAGAGCGCAATCACTTCAGCCCGTCCTTGAGCATCAACCCCTGCTTGACTGACAAAACTATTAGAGGCTAGGACAAAGACTAGGCGGGAGGCAGAGGCTAGTAGTCTGTCAAACACATTCTGACGGATACTAAGAGAGGTATCTCCCAGCATTCTATAAGCTATGCCCGCAAAACGATATATTGTCACCCTGACTCCTGAAGAACGCCAAAGCCTGGAACAAATCACCAAAACAGGTAAAGCCGCCGCTGCTAAGATCAACCATGCTCATATCCTGCTGAAAGCAGATGTGAATCATCCAGACGGGGGCTGGAACGATCAAGCTATCGGCGATGCTTTCAATATCAGCACCAGAACCATTGAGCGTGTCCGACAAAGGTGTGTGGAAGAAAGCTTAGAGAATGCGCTTGTCCCCCGTCAGCGACCTTCATTGAAGGTGCGGCGGCTAGACGGAGAAGCCGAAGCCCATTTGGTGGCGACCGTCTGTAGTAGCCCACCGCAGGGTTATAGCCGTTGGACATTAAGGTTATTAGCCGACCAAATGGTCGTCATGGGATATGTCGAGAGCATTTCCCATGAAAGTGTTCGACAAGTCCTAAAAAAAACGAGCTTAAGCCTTGGTTGAATGAATCTTGGGTGATTCCCCCGGAAGCGAATGCTGAGTTTGTTTGCCAAATGGAAGAGATTCTGGAGTTGTATACTCGTCCCTATGATCCTGATTATCCCCTGGTGTGTTTCGATGAAAGCTCAAAGCAATTAATCTCCGAGGTTAGGAAACCGCTGCCAGCAGAACCCGGACAAGCCGAACGCTACGACTATGAATATCAAAGAGAGGGGGTTTGCAATCTATTTATGATGTTTGAGCCTTTGGTCGGATGGAGGCACGTCGAAGTGACCGACCATCGGACTCAAATTGACTACGCTCAACAAATCAAATATCTGGTGGATGACTGCTATCCCCAAGCCAAGAAAATTCAACTGGCTCAGGATAACCTGAATACTCACCTGAGAGCTTCTCTCTACAAAGCCTTTCTACCTGCCGAAGCGAGACGAATTCTCAACAAAATCCAATTCCACTACACGCCAAAGCATGGAAGTTGGTTGAATATGGCTGAAATTGAATTGAGTGTCTTAAACAGACAATGCCTTGACCGACGGATTGCTCACAAAGAGCTTTTGAAACAGGAAATTGCTGCCTGGGAAAAACGCAGAAATGACCTTTCCTGTAAAGTAGATTGGCAATTTACGACTGAAGATGCCCGGATTAAATTGAAGCGCCTCTATCCGTCAATCAGCCCTTGACAGACTACTAGG
>JBBRMC010000950.1:0-1642 GCA_038231055.1 Leptolyngbyales cyanobacterium | reverse complement strand
CTGACTGACGAACAACAATCTCATAAAATTCTCAACTTGATCGAGCTGCGTTGGAACGATTTAGTGGGGCATATGCCCATGAAGTTGTGTTATCCCGCTTTAGAGGACAATGATTGGAGAACCGTAACAGGCGCAGATCCTAAGAATCGCCCGTGGTCTTATCATAACGGGGGAAGTTGGCCCGTCTTGCTCTGGATGTTAGCCGCCGCCGCTAAAAAAATGGATCGGGGAGAATTAGCTCATCACGCGATCGCGGTTGCCGAACGCCGTCTATTGCAAGATCATTGGCCTGAATATTATGACGGTCCTGATGGTCGCTTAATCGGCAAAGAGGCACGCAGGTGTCAAACCTGGACAATCACAGGTTATCTGCTGGCAAAAGAATTGATTGCAAATCCTTCTCATCTCAAACTGATGACTTTTGAGAGTTAGAAATTTGACAACAGCAATCGCACTTTATGCAAAAGTCGGTGAGGAAATGGCTAGGATTGGCAGCCCGTTGAATCAAGCTCAGGCGCAGCAGGCATTAGGCTTATTAGCTCAAGCAAGAAAAACGCTGATTGGAATTGAGTAATCCCTTCAGCGACAGTCTGATCTCGACCGAATCACGATATTCTTGTATCAATACATTTCTATCAGATACGTTAGTAAACGATCATTGAACTTCTACAGTTCAGTCGCCCCGATCGCAGTATAAGGAGCTATGAAGGCTTTCCAGGCTTCCCCTGCTTACAGGCTCCGGCTATTCACATCACCCCCTCGTTCTTCATGTCTCAAGCAAAAATCGGCATTATTGGCGGTAGCGGACTCTATAAAATGGAGGCACTCAAAGACATAGAAGAAGTGCGGATTGAAACCCCATTTGGTTCACCGTCAGATGCGCTCATCGTTGGAACTCTAGAGGGAACGCGAGTCGCATTTTTGGCAAGACACGGACGAAATCATCATTTGTTGCCGTCTGAGTTGCCATTTCGGGCAAACATTTATGCGATGAAGAGTTTGGGCGTAGAGTATCTAATTTCAGCTTCTGCGGTCGGTTCTCTTAAAGAGGAAGCGAAACCTTTAGATATGGTGGTGCCTGATCAGTTTATCGATCGCACTAGAAATCGCATTTCCACATTTTTTGGCGATGGCATTGTGGCGCACGTTGCCTTTGGCGACCCAATTTGCCTCAACTTAGCGAAGGTGTTAGCCGATTCGGTCGAGAGCCTTAATCTTACAGACGTTGGGCTTCATCGAGGCGGCACTTATGTGTGTATGGAAGGTCCCGCGTTTTCGACGAAAGCAGAATCGAATTTGCATCGCAGTTGGGGAGCTACGATTATCGGCATGACCAACCTTCCAGAAGCAAAGCTAGCGCGAGAGGCTGAGATTGCCTATGCGACTCTGGCGTTGGTCACAGATTATGACTGCTGGCATTCCGACCATGACAATGTGACTGTAGAGATGGTGATCGCAAATCTACAGCGCAATGCGATTAATGCGCAGAAAGTTATTCAAGAAACGGTGCATCGATTGAGTCAAAATCCGCCTACATCTGAAGCTCATTCTGCTCTCAAGTATGCAATTTTGACTCCGATGGATAAGGTTTCAGATGCTGCTAAAGAACGATTAAATTTGTTGCTGAAAAAGTATTTATAGG
>JBBRMC010000949.1:0-1645 GCA_038231055.1 Leptolyngbyales cyanobacterium | reverse complement strand
TCCCCTCAACATATATGTAAAACATTTTTCGAGAGTTCTTTAGGTCAGCCTGATAAACTCTCCTGCACTCTCCAGGGTTCATGCTCCACCAACCATCTGATTTCCAATCACCAGACTCATCGTATCCAACAGCTAACCTAGGGCGTGTCATCAATTGAGCCAAACGATGGCAGCCGCGAGATAGATGGCACCCAAAAAGTTCTTGGCTCGCTTATCGTAGCGTGTCGCAATGGCTCGATACTGCTTGAGTTTGGCAAAGAAGTTCTCAATCAAGTGGCGGGCTTTGTACAACTCCTGGTCATACTCCCGCAAGCTCTTGCGGTTGCGGCGCGGCGGAATCACGGCGGTCTTGCCCTGAGCTTGAAGTGGCTCAATCACTCGCTCATCGGCATCGTACCCCTTATCTGCCAGCACCACGTCAGCCGCCACATCGGGTAACAGTTGATCCGCTCCCTCCAAGTCGCTGGCTTGTCCAGGGGTGAGGTGAAAACTCAAAGGGTTGCCCAAGGCATCCACCACCGCATGAATCTTGGTACTCAACCCACCTTTACTGCGTCCAATGGCTTCTGATTTTGGCTCCCCCCCTTTGCACCCGCACTGTGCTGGTGGGCGCGGACAATGGTCGAGTCAATCATGGCGTATTCATGGTCCGCATCCTCGGCTAGATGCTGAAACACTCGCTCCCAAACCCCGGTTTTTGCCCAACGGCTGAAGCGCGTGTGCACCACTCGAAAATCCCCAAATTGCTCTGGCAAATCTCGCCAAGGGAGTCCGGCTCGGTAGCGACATAACACTGCTTCGACAAACAACCGATTGTCCTTTGCCGTGACTCCGACCGTGCCTTCGCGTCCTGGCAGTAAGTCTTTGATCCGGTTCCACTGGTCATCTCGTAGAGCGTATCGTTGAGTCGTCATCTGTTCTCTTCTGGGTTCATTTCTAATCTTCGTATTTCCAGTT
The DNA here is from genome assembly GCA_038231055.1 of Leptolyngbyales cyanobacterium. GTDB lineage: Bacteria > Cyanobacteriota > Cyanobacteriia > Leptolyngbyales > Leptolyngbyaceae > Phormidesmis_A. The sequence continues at coordinate 688 of JBBRMC010000949.1, read as the reverse complement.
TAACTAATTGATGACACGCCCTAGCCTATCCGAAAGCCGCGCTCTTTAGTTTCTCTCTGGCTTTAGTGACGTATAACATTTTGGCAACCATCAGAGCCGCTTTAGCCAGTGTTCATGGCGTAGAAAAAATAGAAGCCGCTTTATCTGACTTCTATTAGTTGATGAAATTCAAGGCACTTATCGCGGCATGATGATTGCCATTCCACCGCAGCATTGGCAAGGCTTCAGGATCTTACCATTGACTCAATTAGCCGTTGTGCTCCAACAGTTGGCGGCTCAAGTCAACCTCAAGCGATTTCTAAAGCAACCTCGAAAAAGTAAATCAAAGACTCCGCTAAAAGTCAAAGATCCAAACACTCCCCATGTCTCGACTGCAAAACTTTTATCCCCTGACTAAATAACACCTAGACAGGCATCGAGGTAGAAGTTAAACGAGATTGCCGATGATCCTTGCCATAGTCTGCATTTGACGAAAGATTGAGAAGACTAGACTTGTTGGGAAATAAAACCAGCTTTGGGACAGGGGTTTCCTAATTCTCCTCCAATCTATGCAGCATCCAAATAAAAGTTCCACAAGCCCACTGCATTTAACATCAAGCGATCATCAAAATCAGGCACACGATTCCTATACACGTCTGTTACGGCGTTGTACCGCTTGATGCCTGCGTGGGCATGTTCACATTTGACC
>JBBRMC010000948.1:0-1648 GCA_038231055.1 Leptolyngbyales cyanobacterium | reverse complement strand
GAAGAGACTGAGGACAGTTACGAAGAAGAGACCGAAGACAGCTACGAAGAGTCTGAAGACGAAGAAGCGTATGAGGAAGAAGATTCAGGAGGCGATGAAGGCGATGAGTAGAGATCGCTAAGCAAGACCCCTTTTGGGAAAATTGAGAACGATCGCGTGAATTCTAAAACGCTCTAAATTTCAACCAAATCCTTTATGATGCCCAGGCTGAGACTTTAACAGCTTGGGCATTGCCATTCTAGCACCTGACCTATGTAGGGCAGATTAGACGCTACAATGTGACGGTTGTATTCTGCACGACGAGCCTTGATAGAGCGCTATACCCTGCCCGAAATGGGCAATTTGTGGACTGAAGCCTATAAATTTAAAACCTGGCTAGAGGTCGAGATCGCCGTCTGCGAAGCTCAGGCTGAGCTGGGTTACATTCCCGCTGAAGCAGTTGCAGAAATCAAGGCAAAAGCAAACTTCGACCCCAAAAGAATCCTAGAAATTGAGGCAGAAGTCCGCCACGACGTAATCGCTTTTCTCACCAACGTCAACGAATATGTCGGTGATGCCGGACGTTATATCCACTTGGGAATGACCAGTTCAGATGTACTAGATACCGCGCTAGCACTGCAACTTGTCGCCAGTTTGGATGTGATCATGTCTCACGTCGAGGCTTTGATTCAGGCACTTCGCTATCAGGCTCAACAGCACCGCAACACGGTGATGATTGGTCGATCGCATGGCATTCACGCCGAACCAATCACCTTTGGCTTTAAACTGGCTGGCTGGCTGGCAGAAATGCTGAGACACCGCGATCGTCTCTGTCAACTTAAAAAAACGATGGCTGTCGGTCAAATCTCTGGCGCGGTTGGAACCTACGCCAACATTGACCCTCGCATCGAATCCCTTACCTGTCAGAATCTAGGACTCGAACCCGATGCCGCTTCAACCCAGGTGATTTCTCGCGATCGCCACGCCGATTATATGAATGGGTTGGCACTGTTGGCATCGTCGATCGAGCGGTTTGCTGTAGAAATTCGCAACCTCCAGCGCACCGACGTTTTAGAAGTCGAAGAGTTTTTCTCAAAGGGGCAAAAAGGTTCCTCTGCAATGCCTCATAAACGAAACCCGATTCGATCGGAGCGTCTCACTGGCATGGCGCGTCTAATCCGAGGCTATGCGGTTGCTGCAATGGAGAATGTTGCCCTCTGGCATGAACGCGATATTTCCCACAGTTCTGTCGAGCGAGTTGCCTTTCCTGATGCCTGCATTCTCACTCACTTTATGCTGGTTGAGACCACTGACCTGGTGAAAAATCTACTGGTCTATCCTGACAACATGGCGCGAAATATGAACCTCTATGGTGGGGTTGTCTTTAGTCAACGGGTGCTATTGGCGCTGATTGGCAAAGATGTGAGTCGTGAAGAGGCGTATACGATCGTGCAGTCCTGCGCTCATCAAGCTTGGAACAAACCCGAAGGTGACTTCCGCAAACTGATTAGTGAAGATTCGCGTGTGATCGAAAAGCTTTCCCCGGCTGAGATCGACGATTGTTTCGACCCTCAGCACCATCTGAAAAATCTAGACCAAGTTTATCAACGACTGGGAATTTGAGGTTTAATCAACGTGTCAGAAGGTAGTATTATGGGCGAAAATCACG
>JBBRMC010000947.1:0-1649 GCA_038231055.1 Leptolyngbyales cyanobacterium | reverse complement strand
TTCCTAAAATTGCGGCGGGTATGTGGCTATTAGATTCTCACTCAGATGAAGACCTTCTCAATCTGATTGAGCCATCTCAGCAAGTGGGTAGTTTGGTAACAGAGCAGGTTTAGCACAATGAACGTTCAAGCACTTCGATCAGGCAAAGACTCAGCAGGTGCCGACTTGCAAGATGAAGATCTGACGCAAGCAGATTTAAGTGGCATGAATTTGGCAGGCGCTAAACTTGCGGGAGCTGATTTGACGGGGGCTAAACTCGCGGGCGCATCTTTAGACGGCGCAAATTTAATTGGTAGCCAACTGGTCGGGGCTGATCTCCGAGCTAACCTGACGGGTGCGAATTTGATGCAAGCTGACCTGACCGAAGCAGATTTACGAGGCAGTAACTTGAGAGGTGCCAATCTGATGCGTGCGCGTCTGACTCGTGCCGCGCTCACAGGAGCATTTTTGAGTGGTGCAAACTTAATGAGTGTCAGCTTGCAAGGGGTAGATTTGCGAGGTGCAGATCTGCGTGGTGCAAACTTAAGTGGTGCAAATCTTCACGGGGCAAACTTGAGTCAGGCAGACTTGCAGGGTGCACTACTGACTGAAGCAAACTTGGAGGAAGCAGATCTGCAAGGGGCGAACTTGGCAGGCGCAAATCTGGCAGGTGCAAACTTGCTGTGTGCAGACTTACAGAACGCCAACTTAGATGGAGTTAATTTAGCAGGGGCTTGCCTGATCGGAACTCACCTAGATGAGCCAACTAAGCTTTCGATAGAACCGTAGAGCGCGACGCGGCAACTCTCATTCCTAGTGAGATCGCTCCTAGTGCAATTATCCCTGTCAAGCTAGCTAACGGGTTGTTACCGATGCCAGTTACCCACTCAGGCACTTGATTTGAGTACTTGATGAGTTGTCCCACATTGACGATGTAATAGCCCCAGACTAATCCACCATGTAGTCCGATCGAAAGTCCCAATTTGCCCCGACTGGCGCGTTTTGCTAAGACCAACGCTAACCCCAGAAGAATGAGTGCGGGAACTTGGGCGATCGAGCTAGGGGCGTGTAGCAAAGCGAACACGATCGCGCAAATCCACATCGCTTTTTTTGAGCTGTAATCTCGCTGCAACTCATCCAGCAGCCACCCTCTAAACAAAAGCTCCTCAGCAAAGCCAATTCCTAGCCCTGTTAACGAACCTTCTAAAATTATGCGAGGCAGAAACGATTGCGGAGGCAGCCAAATGACCCAGCCAAATATGCTTTGAACGGTGACCATTAATAGAAGGCTGGTTAGCCCGATCGCCAGCCCAACCAGAAAATTAATGCCATTCCTGCGAGTTCTAACCAGACCGTATTGTTTGAGTATGTTTGGCTGAGCATAGACATACCACCCGCACATCTTCACCAAGAAGATGAACTCTGTGTAGAGCAAAATTAAAGTCACGATCGAAGCCGTATTTGCATCGTGAACTAGCCAATTGGTCAATCCAACAAACGGTGCCCAGATTAGCAAAAGTATCAATAGAAAAACCCCAATCCGAAGAAGGACGGGGTAAGTAGACAAGCGTTTGATTCGAGACTTCAATTTCTTGCGTTCTATTCGTCGGGTTCGATCGTACTCTCTAACCCGTTTGCTTTAAGCGTCTCGCTATAAAACTCTGCATGTT
>JBBRMC010000946.1:0-1651 GCA_038231055.1 Leptolyngbyales cyanobacterium | reverse complement strand
CGCGCCGAGACGGAGTTCTCAAAGTGATCCCTATGGAACCCGTAGCGATGTCCCTTACGACTCTGGCGATCGTCGCCCAAATCGGGGTGACACCTCCAAAAAACGTCCGGGTCGCCCCAACTACAGCCAAGATAACTGGGACGACGAAGACGATTGGCTGTAGAACGTTTGAAGGATGACGTTATCTCAGCCTCATCCTTCACCTCTGATAGTTTTTTCCTCCTTGCTTGAACGTTATGCAGAATTTCAGAAATTATTACGAGATCTTGGGGGTTGAAAAAGATGCGACGGGCGACGAAATCAAAACGGCGTATCGCAAACTAGCCCGCAAATATCACCCTGATGTCAACCCCGGCAATCAAGTGGCTGAGGAAAAGTTTAAAGAACTCGGCGAAGCGTATGAAGTGCTGGGAGATGTCACTAAGCGATCGCAGTATGACCAGTTCGGCAAGTTTTGGCAGCAGCGAGGATTTCAAGGAGCCGCCAGAGCCGCAAAAAATGCCTGGAACAAAGCGGGTAGCAATGGCTCTCAAGAAGTCGATTTTGGTGAATATCGCAACTTCAACGATTTTGTCGAGCAGTTGCTGAATCGGCGTGTGACAACCAACACCACGAGCACCCGACCGCCCCAAACCGACTACTACCGTCCTGGCACGAGCAAAACGAGCTATACCATTCCTAGCGAGCGATCGACGACGACTCGCCGCGATGCCGAAGCCCGTCTCACCGTGCCGATAGAAAAAGCCTATTCAGGTGGGCGGGAGCGGATTCGACTCGAAGATGGGCGATCGCTCGAAGTTAATATGCCGGCTGGCATGATTACGGGGCAACGAATCCGACTTAAAGGACAAGGAATGTCAGGCGGCGATTTATATCTCAAAATTGAGGTGTCTCCGCATCCGTTCTTTAAGCTAGAAGGCTCTGATATCGTGTGTCAGTTGCCAATTACGCCCAGTGAAGCAGTGTTGGGCGGCTCGATCGAGGTTCCCACCCTTGATGGGTTGGTGAAAATGACGATTCCGAGCGGGGTGCGATCGAGCCAACGATTGCGACTAGCCAACAAAGGCTATCCCGAAATAGGCAGTGACGCGCGGGGCGATGCGCCTAAAGAACGAGGCGACCAAATTGTTGAATTACAAATCGTCATGCCTAAAGAACTCACCCCTCAAGAGCGCGAACTTTATGAAAAGCTACGCCAGCTAGAGACGTTTAATCCTCGTGCAAATTTGCCGCGAGGGAGCGATCGCTAAGTATTCTAGAAAATTAACGCGATGTGCGACTAAGAACCCTCACCCCAAACCCCTCTCCCGGAGGAGAGGGACTTTCAACGATCTCTATTTCCCTCTCCTTCGGGAGAGGGCTAGGGTGAGGGTTGCTTTAGGCAGTTTTAGGGAAGTTGCACATCGCGTGAATTCATCAAGTTCTAGACTCACAAAACTAATGACACGACGGTGAGGCTGAGGGATAAGGGCATTCGAGCCGTCGCACAGGAGGTCTATTCTTAATCCGATTGCAAAATTGATCCCCCAAAGCCGTAGACTAAAGGATGCAATTCATCACGTCTTAGCTGAGTACCTGTGCGAAAAATTGTTATTGCTGGCAACTGGAAGATGTATAAAACCCAGGCAGAATCCCTGGAGTTTTTGCATGG
>JBBRMC010000945.1:0-1659 GCA_038231055.1 Leptolyngbyales cyanobacterium | reverse complement strand
GAAATGCCCTGCTTGATCAGTTGACTGATAGCTTCTTCTAAATCAGGCGCACTGTAGTTGGGACCGTTTTTGCCGCCTCGCAAAATGATGTGACAATCGGGGTTGCCTGTGGTGGCGACAATGCTGGCTAACCCTTGGGCGTTGATTCCTAGAAAATGGTGGCGATGATTGGCGGCGAGAATCGCATGAATTGCGGTTAACAGATTGCCATCCGTACTGTTCTTAAAGCCTACGGGCATCGATAGCCCAGATGCCATTTCGCGATGGGTTTGGCTTTCAGTAGTGCGGGCACCGATCGCGCTCCACGTAATCACGTCAGCGATGTATTGCGGAATGATCGGATCGAGCAATTCGGTCGCGCTGGGCATTCCTAAATGAGCCAGATCCATTAACAGTTTGCGCGCGGTTCGCAACCCTGTGTTGATGTCATAGCTCTCGTCTAAGTGAGGGTCGTTGATCAGTCCTTTCCAACCTGTGGTGGTGCGTGGCTTTTCAAAATAGACGCGCATCACGATCTCTAAGCGATCGGACAATTCATTCCGCAAATGCATCAGCTTTTGCCCATATTCGTAGGCAGCATCTACATCATGAATCGAGCAAGGTCCGACGATGACCAGTAAGCGATCGTCTTCACGGTTGAGAATCTTGCGGATACGATCGCGGGTCGTCGCAACGAGCGCGGCAGCAATCTCGGTTAAGGGAATTTCTTCTTTTAAGGCTGTTGGAGCCATTAATGTTCTGGTTTCAACAACGTGCAGGTCGTAGGTCTTATGCATCGAGTCAATCATCCGACAGGAATCAGTGAGCGCTATCAAAGCGGAGGGAAAATTTTCAATCGCCTCAAGCAGTATATCAGTCACGCTCGATCGTTGGCGAATCCCGACCGTCGTTTGGCGATCGGGATGGGTCTGAAACTGAGGCGGTTCTCGATTAGATCCGTAACGCTCAGATCGCACAACGTTAATGACCGGATGGGGTTTTGTCAGAGGACGATCGAGCAACAGGTTCTCTCGATCGATAGCTATCATCATGCCCATCTAGCGAACCATCCACAGTCGCAATGGCGGGAGCGGTCGGCGGTGACTTTCGACTTGCTGCTGACTTGATGACGACATAGAGAACTGGGACGATAAATAAGCTGAGAACGGTTGCGACGCACATTCCTCCGACGATCGCCGTTCCCAATGATTGTCGGGCGGCGGCTCCGGGACCGGTGGCTAGCACGAGGGGCATTGCACCAGCGACGGTTGCGATCGCGGTCATGAGAATGGGGCGCAACCGTTCTCGACAGGCTTCTGCGACCGATCGAGCGATCGTTTCACCGTGTTCTCGCTGTTGGTTGGCAAATTCTACAATCAGAATGGCGTTTTTACTTGCCATCCCAATCAGCATCACAAATCCGATTTGGGTGTAGACATCGTTTGCCGTACCGCGTAAAAGGACGGCTGCCAGCGCTCCCAAAATTGCCAGAGGCACGGTGAGCATGATGATCAGCGGGTCAATGAAGCTTTCATATTGGGCTGATAGCGTCAGAAAGACGAAGATGATCCCTAGCGCGAAGATGAAAATCGCGGCACCGCCTGACTGAAGTTCTTCGAGCGAGAGTCCTGACCACTCGTAGCCAAAGCCTCTGGGCAGGGTTTCTTGAGCAACGGTTTG
>JBBRMC010000944.1:0-1660 GCA_038231055.1 Leptolyngbyales cyanobacterium | reverse complement strand
GTTAATCGGGGACTCCCACCACAATATTTCAGTGAGATCTCGGCTTGGAAGCTACGACGTTTGGCTCCACTCAGCTTTGAAGAGGCGAGGCGGAGGTCATCGATTTGACTGGTGCTTAATTTTTCGGTTTCAAGGTGAAGTCTCGACAATTCTGGCTTCCTCGTTGACTGACTGCTGAGATCCTCTCACCTTCTCCTAACCTAAACGGTAGTCTCTTTGCCAGAAATAGCCCTATCAATAAAGCCTCTTCAAACAGGATGCGATCGCTCCTAGTGGACTGTCAACCATTAATAGATGGGTAAGCGAGGTAAGATTAGAATTGCTGAGTTACCTCTCGAAATCATGGTCAAGAAGTACATTGTTAACTTGAGTGCAGAAGAACGAACTCAGTTAGAGCAGTTCACGACGACTGGACGACATGCCGCCGATCAGATCACTCGTGCCCGCATCATTCTCAAAGCAGATGCTCATCAACCGGGGGGCAGTTGGTGCGATGAAGAGATCTGTGCTGCTTTAGATGTTGGGGTCTCAACCGTCGAACGGGTGCGCCGTCGTGTTGTAGAAGTGGGATTAGAGGCTGCCCTCAAACGACAACCGGGCGGGGGACGTAAACACCGCTGCCTAGATGGAAAACAAGAAGCCCATTTGATTGCGCTAGCTTGTCGTGAAGCTCCAGTGGGACGTGCCCGTTGGACAGTGCGACTGCTGGCAGAGCAGATGGTGCAGTTGGAATATGCGGAGTCCGTCAGCCATGAGACCGTGCGGCAGGTTCTAAAAAAAATGAATTACAGCCTTGGAAACAGGAGTGCTGGGTAATTCCACCGGAACAAAATGCGGAATTCGTTTGCCAGATGGAGAGTGTTCTGGATGTCTACCAACGGCACTATCACCCTGATTTCCCCGTGCTCTGTTTAGATGAAGCGAGCAAACAACTGGTCAAAGAAACCGTCGAAGTGGTGCCAGCCAAACCCGGACGACCCCAGCGTCAGGATTATCAGTATGAACGCAATGGCACAGCCAATCTATTCATGGTGTGTGAACCCATGACGGGGAGGCGAACCGTTGAAGTGACCCACCGACGAACCGCCGTAGATTATGCCTATCTGCTTCAGAGCATAGTGGACGACCATTACCCAGAAGCATTGGTGATTACTATTGTCCAAGACAATCTCAACACTCATCATCCTGCGTCGTTGTACAAAGCCTTTGAGCCAGCAGAGGCACGACGAATTCTCAATCGACTTGAGTTTTGCTACACCCCGAAGCATGGCAGTTGGTTAAATATGGCAGAGATTGAGTTGAGAGTGTTGTCAGGACAATGCTTAGACCGACGGATTGGAGAATTTGAAACCTTGCAAACCGAAGTTGCTGGTTAGGTCGAAGAGCGCAATCAGCAACAAACTTGGATTGATTGGCGATTTACGACGGCTGAGGCGCGAGTCAAATTGAAACGACTTTACCCATTAATTAATACTTGACAGCCCACTAGCAATTGTTCAATGTAGGCATCTGTTGCCTTACGGTAATTTCCTTTGGAACGTTGGTCTTTGAAGCTCTCTAAATCAGCGGGATTCCCGCAAACGCACCAATGGGCAACGCTGCGGTAAGAACACCCAATAAAATCCACGATTTCCTCATAGGTCTTGCCATCATTTCTCAG
>JBBRMC010000943.1:0-1664 GCA_038231055.1 Leptolyngbyales cyanobacterium | reverse complement strand
TTGTGTCATGGGAAAAGGAATGTAGGAATGTTTAGAGCGAATTCCGCCCATGAGTCAATCCCTTCCTGTATCCTGGTCTTCGGTTGAGGCAACCGCTTCTCAAACGCCAGTGCAAGCAGAAAAACTCTCTAACTACGACTTAGTTTTGCAGTGTCAGACCGAGCACCGCCCAGAAAAAGCGGCGTTTGCCGAACTCATGCGGCGATATCAGTCTCACGTTGACAAAGTTCTCTATCACTTGGCTCCCGATTGGCAAGACCGCGCTGACCTCGCTCAAGAAGTGTGGATTCGCGTTTATCGCAATGTCAAACGACTCAATGACCCGATTAAGTTTCGTGGTTGGCTGAGTCGAATTGCAACCAACTTGTTTTATGACGAGTTGCGAAAGCGCAAACGGAACTCAAGTCCGCTTTCTTTGGATGCACCTCTGGCGTTAGAAGACGGTGACCTAGACTGGGAAATTGCATCAGCAACCCCTGGTCCTGAAGAAGATTTGACGACTCGAGAGTTTTATGATCAGCTTAACGAAGCGATCGCTGACCTACCTGAAGTATTTCGCACCACGATCGTGCTTCGCGAAATTGAGGGCATGGCGTATGAGGAAATTGCTGAATTGACTGGCGTTTCGCTCGGAACCGTCAAATCTAGAATTGCAAGAGCCAGACATCGTTTGCAGACTCAGCTACAGCAATATTTAGACGGAGGCTGACATGATAATTAGTCTTCGTGTATTTGCAAGTCATTTCTGCTAATATTTCCTCGGTTGCAGTGATGATTAAAACTTACGTTAGTTGAATTTCTCAGATTGACTTCGGTACACTAGCCTTCATAAATGACTGGGTATTCTCATCTCAAGAGAAGTGATTCCACGATGAACCCTGATTTAGATCCGCTTAATAATTCCATGCAACCATCTCCGATCAATCCAGCTTGTCCTGACCCCAAAAGTTCGTCTGAGCCCACCAGCTTGCAGCGCGATCGCTTCGAGTTGCTGAGTGCCTATCTAGATGGCGAAGTCACTGCTAGTGAGCGCAAACAGGTCGAGGAGTGGCTTGTCAATGATGCCACGGTGCAAAAACTCCACGCTCGCTTGTTGATGTTGCGTCAGGGGTTCCGTTCTCTGCCTGTGCCGCAACCGAGTCAACCCGTCGAGCAGACGGTTGAGAAAGTCTTTGCTAAAATTGAGCGGAAACCTAAGCTCTCTCTGGTTTGGGGTGGAACTGCGATCGCAGCTCTGCTGGTAGGAGCCGTCACGATGGTTTCTCCGATCAGCAGACCTCCGGCTTCTCAGGTGGCGCTTAAGCCCTCAGAACCTAGTGTAACCACTCCGCAATCTAGTGTTGAGAGCGATGGATTATTAGTGGCGCTCGATCAGCCAGTGTTAGCAATTCCTACCGGGGCGATCAACTCCAAAACCCCAGCGGAGATTAAGCATAAGAACTCCACCCATTAAAACTTGACTTATTTTTGCTAATAGTCCGCAGCGAGTGAGGTTGACTGCGGACTATTTTTTGCAGTCCATCTGCCACTGATGACAGGGATGCCTTTAAGATGCTCAACCTGTTGGAGTGTCATCAAATAAACCCAAGCTAGCCCCAATGATTTTTGATTCAAGCTGAAAACCTCGATCTGTTGACGGTGATAGTCATTTTCGCCAGGTTTCT
>JBBRMC010000942.1:0-1664 GCA_038231055.1 Leptolyngbyales cyanobacterium | reverse complement strand
TGTACGGCTGCAACGTGCGAAGAAATGCTGAAGCGGGCTGAGTACGCCAAAGAACTCGAAATGCCCATCATCATGCACGACTTCTTAACGGCTGGCTTCACAGCCAACACCACGCTGGCGCACTGGTGCCGCGACAACGGTGTCTTGCTGCACATTCACCGCGCTATGCACGCTGTGATTGACCGTCAGAAAAACCATGGTATTCACTTCCGCGTGTTGGCGAAGTGTCTGCGGATGTCTGGTGGTGACCACATTCACACCGGAACCGTCGTTGGTAAGCTCGAAGGCGACAAAGCGATCACCTTAGGTTTCATCGATCTGTTGCGTGAGAACTACATCGAGCGCGACCCATCTCGTGGTATCTACTTCACCCAAGATTGGGCTTCGATGCCGGGTGTGATGGCAGTTGCTTCGGGTGGTATCCACGTATGGCACATGCCTGCGCTGGTGGACATCTTCGGCGATGATTCCGTCCTGCAATTTGGTGGTGGCACCTTGGGACACCCTTGGGGTAATGCACCGGGTGCAACCGCAAACCGCGTCGCGCTTGAAGCGTGCGTGCAAGCTCGTAACGAAGGTCGTGACCTCATGCGTGAAGGCGGCGACGTAATTCGTGAAGCCTGCCGCTGGTCTCCTGAGTTGGCGGCTGCTTGTGAGCTGTGGAAGGAAATCAAGTTTGAGTTTGAGGCAGTCGATACGGTTTGATGATTGATTGAAATGTTGGGTTTTGGATTTTAGCGTTAACGTTTAATCTAAAATCCAAGCCCTAAATTATTTCGCTCATGGACCTCAAGCGAATTGCGAAAGATACGACGAAAACGCTGACCAGCTACCTGACTTATCAGGCAGTGCGGGTGGTGATTTCCCAGTTGGATGAAACTGAACCCAAGCGAGCTTATTGGCTGCATCAATTCTCTGCACGAGAAAAGATTCAGGATGGGGAAGCCTATTTGCAGGCACTCTTTCAAGAGCGGCAGGATCTTGCGTTCCGCATTTTGACAGTAAGAGAGCATCTTGCTAGCGAAATTGCTGAGTTTTTGCCAGAGATGCTGCGATCGACGGTTCAGCAAGCCAACATGGAGCAGCGCCGCCAGCAGCTAGAACGGATCACGCAATTCGAGTTGACGACTCCCAGTTCTTCTCCTGACTCGTCAGAAACCTCTGATGAAGAGGCTTACGGCGAGTCACCCTGACCTTAAAAACGCAAAACTTTCGATCGAGGAAATCTATGAAAACTCTGCCTAAAGAGCGCCATTACGAAACTTTTTCGTATCTCCCTCCGCTAACCGATGCTCAAATCGCTCGTCAACTCCAATACACGATCGACCAAGGCTATTTCCCTTGCATCGAGTTTAACGAAACGTCTGAACCCGAAACCTATTATTGGACGATGTGGAAGTTGCCTCTGTTTAACGCAACCAGCCCCCAAGAAGTTCTCAATGAAGTGCAACAGTGCCGCTCTGAGTACTCAAGCTGCTACATTCGCGTCGTTGCGTTTGACAACATCAAGCAATGTCAGGTGATGAGCTTTATCGTTCACAAACCCAGCAGCAGCAACAATGGCGGCAGCAGCAGCGGTTATCGCTACTAATTTCGGTTTGCGGATCTTTTAGAAGGTCTGCGATCGTTCTATAAATTTCAGGAGGGGGATAGTTTGGTCTATC
>JBBRMC010000941.1:0-1664 GCA_038231055.1 Leptolyngbyales cyanobacterium | reverse complement strand
AAGATGGGGCATGGATGGCGTATGGATTGTCTACGTCTGGCTCTGATTGGCAAGAGTGGCGAGTGCGAGACATTGAGACAGGAGAAGACACGAGCGATCGCTTGCAGTGGATCAAATTCTCTGGTGCATCGTGGACGCATGATCACAAAGGATTTTTCTATTCTCGCTACGACGAACCCAACGAGAAAACCAAGCTAGAAGACGCGAATTATTTTCAAAAACTTTATTATCATCGGCTCGGCACTGATCAGGCTGAAGATGTTTTGATCTACGATCGCCCCGACCAAAAAGAATGGGGCTTTCAAGGTGGCGTAAGTGAAGACGGACAGTATCTGATCGTCTCGGTTTGGCTGGGCACCGATCCACGCAATCTCATTTTCTATAAGGATTTAGCGGCTCCCGATGCGCCTGTCGTCGAGCTAATTAGCGAGTTTGAGGCAAATTTCAGCTTTGTTGACCATGAGAAGACTGTGTTTTGGTTCCAAACTGATTTAGATGCACCACGGGGACGAGTGATCGCGATCGACGTGACAAAGCCCGATCGTCAACACTGGCAAGAAGTCATTCCCCAATCAGCAGAAACCCTGGAAAGCGTCGGCTTGCTCAACCAGCAATTTGTCGTCTCTTATCTCAAAGATGCTCGCAGCGAGGTCAAAATTTTTGATTTGGGCGGCAGCTTTATTCGAGATGTTGTCTTGCCTGGAATTGGGTCGGCAAGCGGATTTGATGGCAAGCGAGACGACACTGAAACGTTCTATAGCTTTACGAGCTTCACGACTCCGCCGACGATCTATCGCTATAACTTAGTGACCGATGAAAGTACGCTGTTTCGTCAGCCGCAAGTAGACTTTAACCCCAATGACTACGAGACTCGCCAGGTTTTCTATACCAGCAAAGACGGGACGCAAGTACCCATGTTTATTACCCACAAAAAAGGGTTGAAACTCGACGGCAACAATCCGACCTATCTCTATGCCTATGGCGGATTCAGCATTTCCCTGACTCCTAGCTTCTCAGTTGGCAACCTCGTTTGGATGGAGCTTGGCGGCGTGTTTGCCCTGCCTAATCTGCGCGGCGGTGGTGAATATGGTGAAGACTGGCATCAAGCAGGCACAAAGCTGAAGAAGCAAAACGTATTCGACGACTTTATCGCGGCGGGCGAATGGCTGATCGCAAACGGGTATACATCATCGTCGAAACTGGCGATCGCCGGAGGCAGCAATGGCGGTCTGCTGGTCGGCGCGTGTATGACACAACGCCCAGATCTCTTTGCGGCTGCCCTTCCTGCCGTTGGCGTGTTGGATATGCTGCGATTTCACAAATTCACGATCGGGTGGGCGTGGATGTCTGAATATGGCTCCCCTGAAGACCCAGAAGAATTCAAAGCGCTCTATGCCTATTCGCCATTGCACCAACTCAAACCGAGCACAGCGTATCCGGCGACGTTGATTACAACCGCCGACCATGACGATCGAGTCGTTCCGGCTCATAGTTTTAAGTTTGCGGCAGCTCTGCAAGCAGCACATTCAGGATCACATCCCGTTCTGATTCGGATTGAAACCAAAGCAGGACATGGGGCAGGAAAACCAACTGCCAAAGTGATTGAAGAGATTGTTGATAAGTGGGCGTTTTTGGTCAAAACCCTAGATTTTTCGCCCATTCTT
>JBBRMC010000940.1:0-1664 GCA_038231055.1 Leptolyngbyales cyanobacterium | reverse complement strand
TGCCTTAATTGAAGCCTTTAAGGGAGAATATGAGCTAGTGAGCAAAGAAGCCAGCCGCGCCCTTTGGAGAATTAGCGGAGAAGCAGAAACGATCGTGGCAGCCCTCGGCGAGATGGGCACCGGACGCGACGATAATTAGCGGGGCTATCTAAAGTCGTAAAAGGCTTCTATGGGCGCATCTCTACGGAATTTGCAGTCACTTCTCTAGTACGTCGCAACTAGATTGCTAAAGAGAGCGATAGAATCATTAAGGACTATTTCATCGCGTCCTCAATGCCAAAGCGTGCCAGCAACTCTAACAGCCCTCAAGTCAAAAATCTAAGTGCTGACTTAGACTCGATCGCCAAACCCTCAAATCCCTCATCTCTCAATACAATCCGGGTGCGGGGTGCCCGACAACATAATTTAAAGAATATTGACTTAGAGTTACCCCGCGATCGCTTGATCGTGTTTACCGGGGTATCGGGGTCTGGGAAGTCATCGCTGGCGTTTGACACCATTTTTGCAGAGGGGCAACGGCGATATGTAGAGTCCCTTAGTGCTTATGCACGGCAGTTTTTGGGGCAGGTTGATAAACCCGATGTCGATGCGATCGAGGGACTCAGCCCTGCGATTTCGATCGATCAAAAGTCTACGTCTCACAACCCGCGATCGACAGTCGGCACCGTCACCGAAATCTACGACTATCTGCGACTCCTCTATGGACGCGCTGGAGAGCCACACTGCCCCCACTGCGATCGCTCAATCGCGCCTCAAACCGTGGATCAGATGGTCGATCAGGTGATGGAATTGCCCGATCGCACCCGGTTTCAAGTCTTGGCTCCCGTCGTGCGCGGCAAAAAAGGAACCCACCGTAAAACCATTTCTAGCCTGAGTGCTGAGGGATTTGTGCGGATTCGGGTCGATGGCGAAGTGCGTGAACTCAGTGACTCGATCGAGCTAGACAAAAATCAACTACACACGATCGAGATTGTCGTCGATCGTCTGGTTAAGAAAGAAGGCATCGAGGAACGTCTAGTCGATTCGCTCACCACCTGTTTAAAGCACTCCAACGGCATCGCCATCATCGACTTGATGAAAGAAGAAGCGACGACCAACAACGTCGTAGATATCAAGTCACAGCAAACCCTCAAGGCGGCTGAAAAAGGCGGAGCCTATCAAGTCGAGGAGCAAAAACCGGAGCAACCCGCCGAACTGGTCTTTTCAGAAAACTTCGCCTGCCCTGAACACGGCGCAGTCATGGAGGAGCTATCGCCGCGTCTGTTCTCGTTTAACTCCCCTTATGGCGCGTGTCCTAACTGTCACGGCTTGGGCAGCCACCGCAAGTTTTCACCTGACCTCGTGATTCCAAATCCGAAATTGCCTGTTTATGCCGCGATCGCGCCCTGGTCAGACAAAGACAACACCTATTATCTGTCGCTAATTTGCAGCGTCGCCGATGCCTTTAAATTTGAGATTCAGACCCCGTGGGAAAAGCTCACACCTGAACAGCAGCACGTCTTACTCCACGGCTCAAAAGATCCGATTTGGATCGAGGCAGACTCACGCTATCGAGAAAGCAAAGGCTATAACCGTCGCTATGAAGGCGCACTTCCTCTGCTCGAACGGCAATATCAAGAAAGCTCGTCTGACCTCTATAAGCAGAAGTTAGAGCAATATCTGAT
>JBBRMC010000939.1:0-1664 GCA_038231055.1 Leptolyngbyales cyanobacterium | reverse complement strand
TAACAAAAACATGATTTTGAGAGGATTCTAAAGCCATTGAGATAAATTGGGGTGAAACGAAACAACCCTGAGCATTCGCTACAGTTCTTTACAGAGAGTTCCACAGACGCATCTCATACAAACTAGGCAAGGGACTGGAGGGCAAAATCTTCACAAAATTTGCAGTCAGAGTTTATCAAAGGAATAAAATCTTGGCGTTGCGGAATTGGGGATTGAAAGTCGATCGCAGGCTCTCGAAAATCTCCCTAACCTTCCTAACTTTGGGGGACTTTAGGTAATCTTCTCCATAGTTGGAAATGGGGGACGAAGGTTTACCGCCTATCTCCCTACAAGGGTAGTCGAACCAAATCGCCTACTTTTTCACCGTTTTAAATCGTTCTTTTGCGGCTTCAAACGAGTCTCGCATCACGGCTTGAATACGCTTCGGGTCTGGCGTGTTGCCGCCCAACAAATCTCCAAAATAAACACACGCAGTCTCCCCTAATGCCCAGGTATAAGTGGTTGCCCAAGATGCGGCGATCACACTGCCAAAGCCGGGGATGAATTTGATTAACTCCCGCCCGATCGCTTGAGCCACAAATCCACCCGCGATCGCGCTCACCAAACCACCCGCCTGAGACGGACTGAGGGTTTGTCCGTAAATTTGTCCTAACAGCCCCCCACCATTGAAGCTTGTAGCGCAGTCAAGACAGGCATCGTCGCTAATGGTAACGGCACCGCCGCTAACGCACCCGCCATCACCGAGAAGGGCAAAATGTAGCGTCGTCCCGCTTCTCGGTAGAGATTGCTGATTTGTTTTCCGGCTTCTCGATCGCTTAATAACTGCGCGATCGTGCGGGCTTCTGATTCTGGCAGCAATTCTGCGAGCGAGTCAGCCAGCGCGTCTAAACCATAAAACACCGGGGTGAAACCATCTTCTTCTAAAGTGAAATCGATCAAGACGGTGCGATCGAACAAGCCCTCAAATCCACGCTGCAATTCAGCAAATGCTCGATCTATATCTGCATACATGGGTGGATAGTCGGGATGATTCATCACAGCCGCTGGATAAAGCTCGTGTAGACACGTCACCGCCAACAGACAAGGCACCTCAGGATGCTGTTCCCGGATCTGACTCGCGACTTGTCTTAATGCATCGGTGGCAAAGTCATTAATCTTCACCGTCAGAATTAAGATCTTCGCTTGTGCGGTCTTGACCTCAATCTCGCTGACTAACTCCCGAACCACTTCGTTAGTTTCTTGGGTACCATCGCCCAAACCCACGGTGTCTGTAAAAACCAACAAAGGCAACTCATCAGTCGGATAGCTATAACGCTGGGTGTATTGCGTGTGAGGTCGAAACCCTTGCCCAATGATTTCCGCCGAAACGCCTGTTAGACCCCGCACGATCGAACTCTTGCCCGCTTGGGGTTTGCCAATCAAAAGCGCTTCAGTCGTCGGCAACTCTGCTCGAATCTTTTTGAGAATCTCAGCAATCTCAGCTTCGTCAACTTTGAACCAACCCGTAACGGTCTGAGCAACCTGCTGCGCCGGAAGTCGCTGGCTCAAATTTGAAGTGATTCCTCCTAAAAATTCCTGCGTTTTGTCAAACCAGTTTTGACCAACCTTTGACTGAGGAGACTCATCAGTCTGTTGAAGCGCACTAGACGATTCACGTTTGTCTT
>JBBRMC010000938.1:0-1665 GCA_038231055.1 Leptolyngbyales cyanobacterium | reverse complement strand
GTGTCTATCTTAAGAAGTTTTGGGTTCTCAAATCTTGAATGATCTTGAATGATTGTTTTCAAGCTTTTCATTGCAACTCCCTCGCCTTGATTGGAAGTAAGGGCATTGACGATCGAGGCAGTCCCACCATGATTGAGCGTTTGATCAAACTGAATGGTCTCGCCATCACTGCCAACAAAACACTCATCAATTTCAATGTCTCCAATCTGCAAAGCATTGCTTCTCAGACACTCAACAAATTCAGGGCTTCCTTCAACGCACAGGACTGGAACCGCATGACCACTTCGGATTAGCGCTGCACTATCGCCGACATTTGCCCCGATGTCGATCGCAGATGATTGAGGATATTTATCAAAAACCGCCTGGGCAATATAACCCAAAGCAGTATCGTATCTGTGCCAAGTTGCTTGATATTGATCTAAGCGATGGTCGATCGGCAGAAGAATGGAGTAGTGCCCGATTGTGTATCGTTTAGTCGCTAGTTTTACACCCTTTAAATTAACTAAATCTAGAAAAATAGCCTCTAACTTATCAACTGCCTTAGCTTGACTAAATTCAGACCTTGCTCGCTGTTGACCTGTTCGAGTAATTGCCTCCCAGCGTGCTGGATCTGTCGGTAGAGAAGACAAACTATCGGCTAGATCAAACGGATTTTCAGACTCAAAGATTAATCCATCGTTGCCAGATTCAGCGATGATTTCTTTGGCTCCTCCGGTGCCACTGGTGACTAGGGTGAGTCCTGCTGCCATTGCCTCAATCTGGCTGATTCCAAACGGCTCCTCAAATCGGGACGGAAAGACCAGAACATTATGAGTTTTATAGAGTTGAATCAGTTCTTGGCGAGACAATGCACCTGGAAAGTGAATGGATTCTTGGAGTCCTTCTGATTCCACAAATTGCTTTAAAGCCTCAACAAATTCTGGCTGAAAGGTGCCCCCAGCGATCGTGGCGGTGAATTCAATTCCTGCCGCGTGGAGAAGAGAGAGTGCTTCGACTAAAACATCAGCCCCTTTATAGTGAGCGACTAAACTGGCGTAGGCAATGCGAAGGCGATCGCGCGGCGGAAGCTCGGTTTGATAAAAGGCATCGACATCGGCACCGGGATAAATAGTTTGTGCGGTTGCTGCTGGGTAGCCTGATGCCTGAAGGCTTGCTGTCACCCAATCGCTACAGGTGATGAACTGGTAGAGGGACGATCGGGGCGTGTGCTCAGGATCATAGCCCGATCGGGCATTCATCACATAGTGAGCAACGGGCACTTGATGAGAGAGCAATAGCCCCAGATTCTCTGCTTCTGTCTGCAAAAAATCAAGATTACCCGCTAAACAAACATCGGGCTGAAACTGGTCTAAGTGGTGTTTGAGAGTCGCCTGATTTTGCTGGGTTACGTCAACGATACGCTGAGTATCAAACCAACGAGTCCCTTGATCTGACCACTCACCCATGAGCAATAAACAACGATCGACAGGCGGGTCAGGATAGAGACTGATGTGAGATGCAGAAAACTGAGGCGTGTCGCTCGTCAACACTAAAACGGTGTGACCGTGATGTTGCAATAGTCGGGCAAAGTCTGCGATCGAGCGTTCATACCCTCCCAAAACTTGCGGTGGGTAAAGATTGGTGATCACTAAGATCTTCAGAGGGGTAGTCATTTTTGGTAGGCTT
>JBBRMC010000937.1:0-1665 GCA_038231055.1 Leptolyngbyales cyanobacterium | reverse complement strand
GCACGATTAGCTGGTTATGCAATAATCGAAGGTTGGCCAGAGATTATGAACGAACGATTCTATCAGCTCAAAGTTTCATCTGGATTGCTCATATCAGGCGCACCATCAGACACGCATTTTACTAACTCAAACAGCTTCTTAAGCTTTATCGCCCCAGTTGTTGTCGTGTTCAGCACCAGAGAAGGTGATCTTCTCGGCCGAAATCGTGATCGTAAACGTACCGGCAGGGCGTTCGGGACGCTCCGAACGGGGCGTTTTGTCGAAGCGTTCACTCCAGCCAATGGCCCTCCCATTGGTGAGGTGAATCTCCTTGAGGGTGCTTTTCTCCTGATCCACCACCCGGATGGTGCCGTCCTGGCCTTTGTAGGAGTTGGCCATCCAGTCGGCCAGGGGGCCGTCTTGTGGAGAGGAGATGACCTCGATGTCGACCACGCCACCCTGCACCACCGATGAGGGACGGCCTTTTGAGTCGATGCTCCGACCCAGTTTGTAGGAGAAATGGACCACTTCCTGGTCACTGTAGCCTCCTGACGTGAAATAAGCGGATACTGCTGATACTTCAGCCATAATGTGCGTGTGCGCACCAGCTTACAAAGTAGGGGGTGAACCCGGGATACCTCGATGTATGGACGATCTGATGCTGCTCAAACTCGGTGCGATGCTCTACTGCCGTGACCGCTATCGCAGCGGCGAACCGCCACTGCCCATCGGAGCGGATGACCTCATCACCCACCGCCAGCACGCCCGCCTTCTGCCAGCCCCGCGCCTGACGGCTATAAAAGGGCGGTGCGCCGCTGCGCTGCTCTGCGGTGGTCTGGATCCGCTCGCCACCCAGCCGCAGGTGAATCAAATGGTCGGTTTCCTGGCTCATCGTGTGATTGATGGGCATCAGGGTCTGGTAAGCAAAACTCACCCTGAAATTAAATAACTAAGTTATTATTAGGATTTTTGTCCTCAATTGATAAACATCAATACTTGACTTGCTGATGCTTTGAACTGGTCGGGGTTCCTCGCAATTAATTCCAAGGCTATTTTTCTAACCTGATCTTTTGCGGTGGCAGGGGCTGTCTGTAACGCGTCCAAAAATACATTTCTGCCTTTCTCGTTATTTATAATTCTTTTTATTATTTTTTCTCTCCACTCTAATGCGTGTGGTTGAAGCAAATTATCAGACAGAACCCTGAATATTTGATTAAAATAACCTAGTGGATCTTTTTTGAAAAAATACTCTATAGAGTGAAGAACGTTATATGTCACTTCAACCTGATCTGACCTATCATCAAATCCGACGCACATATTATATACTAACTCAATCTCTTCTTTTGCAAAGAGAGATCCAAGAGACGATTCGAACTTATCTACCTCTTCATCGGTCCTCAATAGTCGATTTTTATATAAATCAACTGTCAGATCATCAATACTTGTAGCCATGTGTCATAGGATATGTTTCTTGAATTCGTATTTCCAGTGCATATCACTTTTTCTCCCCCTTTGTCTACTCCAGTCGCTGCCGTAGCCTGACTGAAAAAACAAAAGCCAGCCGCCCAATAGATTACCCGTAGTTTTGAGGTGACGAAACCAACCAAAATAATGGCAACCTACAAACGACTGACTTTAGCACAAAGGTACCTCATTCAGACGCTTCACCAACAAGGACAAACTCAG
>JBBRMC010000936.1:0-1667 GCA_038231055.1 Leptolyngbyales cyanobacterium | reverse complement strand
TCCGTTTGAAAAAAACTTCCTTGATCAATCTATGAAACAGGCTTTGCAAGTGAAAAAACAAAAGAACTTGAATTTTGTAACTCCGATCGTGGCTTTTTCTAATGCCAAAATCTTAATTCCGGCTGGTAAGACAAAAAAAGTATATGTGGTTGAGAAATCAAAGTTAGTATCACTTTTAAAATCTCTTGGTTAGGAATCACACAAGCTAACAATTCAACACAACGGAACGCCATGAGTAGCTTTTACAAATGTGCAGCAGTGATCACTACAAGTTGTTGAAGAATTACTCATACCATTAACAGTTTTTTATTCCCCTGGTTTGATAGTCACGATGCCATAAGCTGACGTGGGGAGATAGGTTTGAGCCGCCGCTTGTAACTCGGCAGTCGTGAGAGATTGAATGTGAGATGAGTAGTTAAACGCTGGCTCTAAACTACCAATTTGCGATTGATAATAACCATATAGACCGGATCGATCGCTAGGAGTTTCGTTTCTAAAAATAAAGTGATTGGCGACTTGAGTTCGCACTCGTGATAGTTCAAAGTCGGTCACAAATTCAGCTTGTAATTTTTGAATGTGTTGAACGATCGCCGCTTCTACAAGCTCTAGATTCTCAACAGGCAAATGAGCCGACACGCAAAACAATCCCTGATGGCGATAGGTCATATTGCTAGCAGAAATGCTAGTCACTAGCCCACGTCCTTCACGCAAATCTTGCACGAGTCGGGCGGTGCGTCCATGTCCTAAAACATTTGCCAATACATCCAATGCGTAAGTTTTCGATAGGTCATCAAGTCCCGGTACGCGCCATAGCATCGTTAATCGCGCTTGTTGGAGGCTAGTATCGACATACTCCTGACGCACAATTTCATTAAACGGCTTCTCGGATGTATGTTGGCTTCTAGTCGGCTCTTGAACTCTAATTTTTGACTCCAAGTGATTGAAACTATCTTCGACCACACCGATCAACGTCTCGACGGGAAGATTTCCGATCGCAACTGCTGTCATTGATGAAGGCTGATACCACCGCCGATGAAAGTCTCGCATCTGTTGAGCCGCCAGATTCTCGATCACGGTAGCAGGTCCGAGCACTTGTCGGCGATAGGGAAGGTGATCAAACGCCAAATCAGTCATGCGCTGATAGTTGCGGCGACGAGGATTGTCTTCCGATCGTCGAATTTCTTCTAACACCACAAATCGCTCTCGATCAAACCCATCGTCAGGAATGCTGGCATTGAGCACAACATCCATCTGAAGCGGTGCTAAGTCTGCAAAGTCTTTGGGAGCCGTTGTGATGTAATAGTGCGTGTAATCCTGGCTGGTCGCTGCGTTAGTTACTGCGCCGCGTTCTTCAATTTGTTTCTCAAAGTCACCGCTTTTGAGACGAGTCGTTCCTTTAAACACCATGTGTTCTAAAAAGTGAGCCATGCCGTTAATCTCATCTGACTCGATCGCAGACCCGACATTGAGCCACACATTGAGATTGACCGCCTCGATCGGAAGCTGTTCGGCAATAATGGTCAACCCGTTAGGTAATCGATGAATCGTTGGTGCGTTGAGTTTGGCGATCGAAGTCTTGACAAGAATTGAGGTCATGATTTGCCCAAGGTTGGCGACTGCTTCATTCATCTTAATGGTCTCAAAGTCTTAAGAGCCAAATTTCTACC
>JBBRMC010000935.1:0-1672 GCA_038231055.1 Leptolyngbyales cyanobacterium | reverse complement strand
TGCCCAAACACTCTCTGTCTTTACAGATGCCCAAGCGATTCCTGATTATGCCAAAGACGCGATCGCGAGTGCCGTTGAGCAACGACTTGTGGTTAACTACCCAAATGTCAACCAATTCAACCCTAATCAACCTGCAACACGGGCAGAGATCGCAGCTTTTCTCTGTCGAGCTTTACCCGACACGGCAAGCCTCGTGCCTAGTCAGTATGTAGCAGGACAGCTAAAGACAGCGCTGAGTGAGATTCGTGGGGTTTGGCTGACAAATATTGACAGTGATGTGATGTTTAGTCGTGATCGTCTCACTAAAACTGTTCAAGAATTGGCTGATACAAACTTCAATACCCTCTATCCTGCTGTGTGGAATTGGGGATATACCTTGTATCCGAGTCAGACGGCTAAACAAGCGATCGGGGTTGCTTACGATCCGCGACCCGAAGCCGTGGGGTTGACCGATCGAGATATGCTCAAAGAATTTGTCGAGCAGGGGCACCAGCGCAAGTTGAGTGTGATTCCGTGGTTTGAGTTTGGGTTTATGACACCTGCCGACTCAGAGCTAGCGCGGCTGCATCCTGATTGGTTAACGCAGCGATCGGACAAAACGCAGGTCTGGCAAGAAGGCAAATATCCGCGCGTTTGGCTTAATCCATTTAAGCCAGAGGTGCAGACGTTCATTTCCAATTTGATTTTGGAACTCGTTAATAATTACGATATCGATGGCATTCAGTTTGATGATCATTTCGGATTGCCGTTTGAGTTTGGCTACGATGACTTTACGGTGGCACTCTATCAGAAAGAAAACGCCGGAAAGTCTCCTCCAGCCAATGCCCAAGATCCAGCATGGACTAGGTGGAGAGCCGATAAAATTACGGCATTTATGACGCAGGTTTTCCAGTCTATCAAAGCTCGAAAGAACCACGTTTTGATCTCTTTATCGCCCAATAATTACGATTTTTCTTACACGCACTCACTGCAAGACTGGCGCGACTGGGAGCAAAAAGGATTGCTAGAAGAGTTAGTTTTGCAAGTCTACCGAGACAGCCTCGCGGGATTTGCAGAAGAATTGATGCGTCCTGAAGTGCAAGCTGCCCGATCGCACATTCCCACCGGAGTCGGGATTTTAACCGGGCTGAAAGATCGTCCTGTTGCCTTCAAACAGATTCAGGATCAAGTTCAAATCGTTCGAGATCGCCAGTTTGCCGGAGTCTCGTTTTTCTTCTATGAGACGATGTGGAACTTATCGGGAGAAACGGTCAGCGATCGTCGGTCTGCTTTCGCAAAACTGTTTTCAACGCCGCTCTATCGACCCAAATTTCCACCTGATTAAAAAACTTTTGCGAAATTCATCTTCCCATCGTTGGATTCATCTCTAAAATCGATTCAGTATTCGGGAGCTTTTTGTGATGACCGCAGCCACACCCTCTACCACTCGCACTTATGACATTATTTGCTTTGGCGATGAAGTTCCCGGACTGTTAGCGATCGTTAGCGCCGCACGCGAGTTTCGTCGTCGAATTGGCAAGAATCCGCGCACGCTAGTGATGTTTAAGGGCAACTCACCCGATGGCGTTGGTGGGCATTTAGTTCGGGGAGGGTTGGCATATCTCGATCGAACTCACGTTCCCGACGATGTGAGAAAGTCACTCGGCTTATCGACCTTTGGCGATCCTGCCAC
>JBBRMC010000934.1:0-1675 GCA_038231055.1 Leptolyngbyales cyanobacterium | reverse complement strand
CCTCGTGAAGTCTTGAACAATCGACGCTATGATCGATTTCTTCGATCCATTGTCATCTCTAAATTTAGGACTTTGCTCAGTGACTCAGACCAACTCAGACTTCCTGGCAAGCGCTGATCCCGCGATCGCCAACCTGATTCAGCAAGAACTACACCGCCAACAGGATCACCTCGAACTGATTGCAAGCGAAAACTTCACGTCTCCTGCGGTGATGGCGGCACAAGGCTCAGTGCTGACCAACAAATACGCAGAGGGGCTGCCCGGAAAGCGTTATTACGGAGGGTGTGAGTTTGTCGATCGCGTCGAGCAACTCGCCATTGACCGTGCCAAAGAATTATTTGGAGCCGCTCACGCCAACGTGCAGCCCCACTCAGGAGCGCAAGCAAACTTTGCGGTGTTTTTAGCGCTGCTCAAGCCAGGTGACACGATCATGGGCATGGATTTGTCCCACGGCGGGCATCTGACTCACGGTTCCCCCGTTAACGTGTCGGGCAAATGGTTTAACGTCTGTGATTATGGCGTGAGTCAAGAAACCGAGCAGCTTGACTACGATCAGATTCGTGATTTAGCGCTCAAGCATCGTCCCAAAATGTTGATTTGTGGATATTCTGCTTATCCACGAGTGATTCAGTTTGATAAGTTTCGAGCGATCGCGGATGAGATCGGTGCCTACCTCCTAGCCGACATTGCTCACATCGCTGGACTCGTTGCCACCGGACTTCATCCTAATCCAGTGCCCTACTGTGATGTCGTGACCACCACTACGCACAAAACCCTACGCGGACCTAGAGGCGGATTAATTCTGACGCGTGATGCTGACCTAGGCAAACAGTTTGATAAAGCTGTGTTCCCCGGCTCCCAAGGTGGACCGTTAGAACACGTCATCGCCGGTAAAGCGGTTGCTTTTGGAGAGGCGCTCAAGCCAGAGTTTAAAACCTATTGCGGTCACGTCATCGAAAATGCAAAAGCAATGGCAGCGCAGCTACAGCAGCGTCAGTTCAAAATCGTTTCGGGCGGCACTGACAATCATTTAATGCTGGTTGACTTGCGCTCGATCGACATGACAGGCAAACTCGCTGACCAGTTGGTGAGCGGAGTCAACATCACGGCAAACAAAAACACGGTGCCCTTCGATTCAGCCTCACCCTTTGTCACAAGTGGTCTGAGATTGGGGTCTCCGGCGATGACAACTCGCGGCATGGGCACGGCTGAGTTTACCGAGATTGCAAACATTATTGCCGATCGTCTTCTCAGCCCTGACGACGAGACCGTTGCTCAAGATTGTCGTCGTCGAGTTGCCTCCCTATGCGGACGGTTTCCTCTGTATCCCCATCTTTCTCAGTCCGTTCCTGCGCTGGTCTGAGTCAAAGAGCCGAAATTTGAGTGTTTGTCCGGGCACTCAGTCAGAATGGAAGAAGTACAGCAGTAGGGCATTCCTTCGGGGGTGCTCTACTTTGTGTTTAAGAGAAACGCGACGCAGTTGCATCCTGTCAATTCAGCGCTAGAATCTTGATGCGTTTTTTTTTCAACTCTGCCAAAATGGTTGTGCTTAATAATTCTTTGCTGAGTATCATCTGAGATGTAGTAAACTCTGCCTGACAACTTACTGTCCTCCTTACTGATATTTCAGATGCCCTTCCATCTGTATCACTTCATTGCATTCATAGTTTCTGTG
>JBBRMC010000933.1:0-1677 GCA_038231055.1 Leptolyngbyales cyanobacterium | reverse complement strand
ATTTGTGAACACTCTGGCTGAGGTGGCAGGAGCTGGACTTGTGACCCTAGACGATCGTCGTTAAGAGCAATGTCTGAGAAGAGAGCGCTCAGAGCAGGACAGACGGAATCAACTACTCAGAGGTTTTTTTACAGAATCTTCTAATGCGATATCTGCTTGAGGCTCATTAGAGACTTCTAAAATGACATCACGCTTAAGCTGTGAGAAAACGTGGTAGGCATCCAGATTTTGCTGCGTCGGAACTTGTAGAGGCTGTTGATTCTGATCCATTTTAATCAAGTTGTATTGCACGTTTTCAGCATAGATAGCGAACGTGACGTTGAAGATTTCTAAAAAGTTAACGATCCACCAGCATTCATCTTCTGAAAACTTTTCATAATAACGAATGAGTTCAGCAACTTGTGCTTCTAAATGGGTTCGTGAGTTCTTGCAAATCAAAATCAACTTGAGCAGCACAATCACCAAGGTCATTGGGTTTCCTTGAGAAACGAGCAGCACAAATAGAGGAGAGGGATCTTGGTGATTCTCGGTGGTGAGATGCTCAATGACCCGATTGCATGTTCTGAGGAGCAGTGCGTCATTAACCAGTTCATAATCATAATCTGTGTAGAGCGGGTCTAATTTATCGCTCAGTTTTGACTGCAATGCTTTAATTGCCTCATTTTTATCAATCGATGAAATCAGATATCGCTTTAGCTCATGCTTAAACTCTTTGTAAGACAACTGACGAGTTTGATTGATGAAGATATTAGCTAAGTTTGCATAGCTAAATTGACCGCGCTTTACCACGATCGTTTTGATTAGTTGCAAAACGTTAGCGCCTAATGCCGTCGGATTTTTGGGTAGGCTTTCTTGCAAAGCTGTAGATTGAGATTTAGCAATATACATCGCTAGATTAAACTTAAATTTATCTTTAAGCTGCCTAGACAATGCTCTTGCCGCTTCTCGTTGTTCGATCGGGTTTGCTAAATCGATGTATTGAGGAACGAGCAAATAAGAGGTGTAGCGACTTGCCCACGGACCTTGATCCGACTCCTCATATCGAGATGCAAAGAGCTTTAGTTCTTCATAATCTTTGCTCTTTCTAAAAAGGTCGATCCAACCTCTTAAGCGCTTGAGAGTTGGAGAAGCAGTGTAGCGATCGAGACTGCTATCTTCAAAGATTGCGATTAATTCTTGAATCGGCTTAAAATTTCGACTCGCATCCCAGTTGTTGACGAGAATGTAGCACGATCGCTTCAGCGTGTTTCTAAACTCTTCTTCGTTGTTGCTAAATACAAGCTCATAAATTGCCGGAGTGACCTCAGAGCTAGTCGTCTCAACATGATAGAGAAAGAGGCGCTTAAACTCTAATAAGACTTCTTCAGGAGGCCATTTTTTTACAATCTCTAAAAGAAACTGATAAATTGTCTCTTGAGCTTTGCCAAGGTTTCGCCTCGATCGAGAGCTTTTTTTAGGCAACTCTAGTGGATGCCTACTTGCCTGCACGTCTCCGATCGATTCACTTGCCAGCGTGCCCGAAGGCTGACTGAGAAGGCGGTTTGAGATAGTCTGTACGTTAACGGATTCTAACTGAAGATTGCCGAGATCTCGATCGGGCGTTCCGTCCATGTGTATCAGCACCAGATTGATAAAGCGGGGTGGCTTTTAAAGGGAATGTTGCCCTTGAGTGATAAT
>JBBRMC010000932.1:0-1677 GCA_038231055.1 Leptolyngbyales cyanobacterium | reverse complement strand
CTCATGTGTCTACTGCTCGTCTGCTCAAGCAAAAGAAGAACAAACGTTCACCTTAACAGGGGTAGCTCTAGCGGCATAAAAAGAGCTGTCGAACTTAAGCCCTAGACTAGTAGAATCCCTGTTCCCTCTAAGTTGAGTAATTACCTTTAGACTTAACGCTGAAACTAGTAATCAAACGATCGCTGACAATTTACGGCGACTAAGACTGTATCGAAATCAAGCAGATTACACGAATAAATTTCTTGGATTAACAGCGACTACAGAGATTGCTTTAGAGTTGTCCGAAGAAGTTATTTCCGTCTTAGAAAGCTTGCGATAGATTTTCCTTCTGCTTTTCTCATTTCTCGGAATCGTTGTTGCAGCGATCGTAGATCTGGAGCTTGCCCACCATAGCGCCAACTCACATACGCCTGAGAAATATCTTGAATCGTTTGGGCGCGGCTTATCTGCACTGCTTGAGATTGACGCGCATATTCTAACGGGGTCTGAGATGGATGCTTGCGAAATCCCTGCTTCTCCAACCAACTCAGCATTTGCTGATAAAGACTCTCCATCGGCGGCAATTTGCTGAGTCTGCGTCGATATCGCCACTTTTGCCAGCCTTGCCAACTCAGCCAACCGAGAAAACTTAATCCTGTTAATGCAATCAAGCCACTAAACAACCCAATCCAGCCTCTAAAAAATAGACCGACTATCCAAGAGAGAATGCCACCGAGCCACTGGACGATCGTGCCAAATACACGGCTCAGCACATTCGTCACAGGCGACGGCAACCATCCCGCAACCCACTTCCAAAACGTTTGCAGCACCGTGAACGTTTGATCTTCCTCGATCGAGGGCGGCACCAATTCATGTCCTGGAATCGGATCGAACGCAAACCAACCATAGCTTGGAAAATACACCTCAGTCATCGCGTAGGCATCGGTGTTTTTCACCTCATACAGTCCCGTGAAGGGATTGAATTGACCCGGCGCAAATCCTGCTACAAGTCGAGCCGGAATCCCGATCGACCTCAACATCACCGTCAACGCCGACGAAAAATGATCCGGGTAGCCACCCTTAAAGCGAAACAGAAATGCGTCAACGAGATCTTGATCCTTCGACAAAGGAGGAATCTCAGTCTGAATCGTGTATCGCTGCTTCAACGCTTGGGCAAGAAACAAGGCTTTCTCATAGGGAGCCGTAATGGGTTGGGGCGATGTGGCTAACAGCTCTTCAGTGCGTTTGCGGATTTTTTCGGACGACTTCTCAGGAACCTGTAGATACAAACTGCTATCAGGCACCGCCTCGATCGCCACTTTCTGCAACAGCGTCCGATTTCGATAAGGCACCTCAGAGATTACCGTATACGTCAACCCTTCCCGCAGTCCGACGGGCGATCGCAATCCTCCTTCGGCATCGATCGCCACCTCCTGAGTCGGAAAATAAAGCTCTCGTGGCTGCGACATCGCTGGAATCAAATTCGGCAGCTCAGTCACCATCGTGTAGGTTTGCACGACCTCTTTTTTGCGGCTGAGATTAAATATCTGAGGCAGATAAAACTGATACGACCAACTAGGACGCTTGACAGTGCGAGTATCATTATTTCGCGAAAGCTCCCAACCTTGACCTGTATAGCGATCGAACGCCAACACGCGCCAAAATCCCTCCACTTGCGATCGGACTCGCATTACAACT
>JBBRMC010000931.1:0-1678 GCA_038231055.1 Leptolyngbyales cyanobacterium | reverse complement strand
ATATCAATCACGCTTGAGCTACGTGAAGGCAGAAAAAGCTGTAGCGTTTCTACAGTCAGTGACAAAGCGCTGCTGAGAAATACTGTGATTAAAATGACTCCTGAATAATTAAATCCTCTTTGTCGAGACAAACACGCCAACCCAAAACCAAACGGTAGAAAGAAAAGGACGTTTCCGATTAGATCATTGAGGTCACTGGGATGCAAAAAAAAACTACGAACGATCGCTCGCAGATCAAAGGCGATCGGGGTAAAGTTAAACGGCAACAACGTTGCGAAGAACACGCACAAAGTGCTGCCGACTACAAGCTTCTCAGCCCAGTGAGTCAAGATCTTTGGGTTAGAACGGCGATTTTGACTAGAGTCGTTGCTAGGTTTCATCAAGTGATTACCGCTCAAGTTGACAAGCAATCTTAGTATAGAAACTAAGGACCGTGGATTAAATAAGGTGTAATTCTACTCATTGTATCTGTAAGCTAGAGAGACAGACTCATCACAGGTGGATTGATGCAACCCTACCCAGCTTCTATAGAATCCCAGATGCAACGATACTATCAGTCATTGTCCGAGAAGGATCGCCGTCGCTATGCCGCCATTGAAGCGGTGAAATTAGGGTATGGAGGACAGGTCTATATTCGGCAGTTATTCAGGTGTCATCACGAAACCTTACAGTTGGGTTTAAGAGAACTCCAGGACGAAACGGTGCTTCAGGCGGAACGGATGCGGCAACCTGGAGGGGGACGTAAATCAGCATTTGAGACGATAGATGGGCTAGATGAAGCATTTTTGCGCGTTTTGGAGCGTCATACAGCGGGTTCACCGATGGATGAAACCCTCAAGTGGACGAACCTCAAGCGTCATGAGATTGCCGAATTACTGAAAGAAGAGGACATCCAAGTTAGCGTCACGGTGGTAGACCAGTTGTTGGAGAAACACTACTTTCGCAAGCGCAAAGCCGTGAAGACTCTGGCGACAGGTTCGAGTGATAAACATCGCAACGAGCAATTTGAGATGATTGAGCGACTCAAGCAGACGTATCCAACCGCAGGCAATCCGGTGATGAGTATGGACACAAAAAAAGAGAATTGATCGGCAACTTATATCGAGAGGGTCAACTCTATACCCAAGAGCCGATTGAAGTGTTTGACCATGATTGGGCATCACTGGCAGAAGGCATCGTGATTCCTCACGGGTTGTATGACCTGAGTGCCAACGTAGGTTACATCCAGATTGGCATCTGTCATGATACAAGCGAGTTTGCTTGTGACTCGATTCGCTACTGGTGGAATACCGATGGCAAGGTTCGCTATCCACAAGCAACTTCAATTTTGCTGTTGTGCGATGGGGGAGGCAGCAATAGCTCACGCTACTATATCTTCAAGCAAGATTTGCAAGCATTAGTCAATGACCTGGGAATCGAGATTCGCGTCGCTCATTATCCGCCCTACACCTCCAAGTACAATCCAATTGAACATCGGTTGTTTCCTCATGTCTCTCGAGTGTGTCAGGGTGTGATTTTTAAGAGTGTCCAGATGGTAAAAGACTTGATGGCAACAGCAACGACTCGGACAGGACTCAAGGTGTTTACGACGATCCTCGACAAAACCTATCAGACGGGTCGAAAAGTGGCTGAAGACTTCAAGGACAACATGAAGATTGTCTTTGATGAATTCTTGCCT
>JBBRMC010000930.1:0-1679 GCA_038231055.1 Leptolyngbyales cyanobacterium | reverse complement strand
GAAGTGATCACCTCGCTGATTCTGGCGATCGTGCTCGTGATCGGGGTGATTTTCCTATTTTTACAGAACTGGCGATCGGCGCTGATTGCCGCGATCGCGATTCCGGTCGCGCTCATCGGCACCTTTATCTTCGTCAAACTGCTCAACTTCTCGATCAACACGTTGACCTTATTCGGATTAACTCTAGCAACAGGTCTCGTCGTCGATGATGCGATCGTCATTGTTGAAGATATCACCCGTCGCATTCAAGACGAGGGATTGCGACCCGTCGAGGCAGCGATCGCCTCAATGAATACGCTAATTAGCCCGGTTATTGCCACATCGGTTGTGTTAATCACGGTGTTTGTTCCCGTGGCATTCTTCCCGGGCACAACGGGGCAGCTTTATCGACAGTTTGCGTTGACGATCGCATTCTCAATCACAGTGTCACTGTTTAACGCGATCACGTTCACGCCCATGTTATCGGCTCTGTTGTTGAGACGCGGACAAGCTCCCAATAACTGGTTCTTTAACCGCATCAACTGGGCGATCGACCACACTCGCGAAAGCTATAGTCGATCGGTTGGCAGCGTGATTCGGCGAAAAGGACTGGTGATCACACTCTTCTCACTCGCGTTAGTGTTAACTTATTTTGTCTATAACTTTGTTCCTAAAGCATTCATTCCCGATGAAGATCAGGGTGTGTTTATCACCGTGGTTCAGGCACCTGAAGGAGTCTCGCTCGAATACACCGAGCGCGTGTTAGAAAAAGCCGAGGCGATTCTCAAGCAGCAGCCAGAAATCTCAAATATCTTTGCGGTTGGCGGCTTTAGCTTTAGCGGCGCGACTCCAAATAATGGTCTGATTTTCTCCACCCTCAAACCGTGGGACGAACGAACCGGAGCCAACCAATCCTTAAAGGCAATCATCGGCGGATTCTTCCCCAAACCGTTTGGCTTATTTCCTAAACTGGCATCGATTCAGGAGGCGGTTGTCTTGCCGTTCAATCTACCCGCCATTCCGGGCATCGGCAGCTTTGGCGGATTTGAGTTTCACCTACAAGATCGCACCGGACTGGGCTTTGCCGCACTGGGTGAAACCCTCGGCAAATTTCTCGGTCGAGCCACGACCTATCCATCGGCTCAAAATCCTGTTCTAACGGGACTCCGACCGAGCTTTAACGCCAACACACCTCAAATTTCGGTCGAGGTCGATCGAGTC
This sequence comes from Leptolyngbyales cyanobacterium, assembly GCA_038231055.1. GTDB lineage: Bacteria > Cyanobacteriota > Cyanobacteriia > Leptolyngbyales > Leptolyngbyaceae > Phormidesmis_A. The sequence goes on along the minus strand of JBBRMC010000930.1, from coordinate 479 downwards.
CGAGCAAGTCAACTGCAAGTGTCACTACAAGACATCTTCAGCACCTTGCAAATCTTTTTAGGATCGACTTACGTCAATGACTTTAACCAGTTCGATCGCGCCTACCGCGTCTATGTCCAAGCCGATAGTCAGTTTCGGTCAAATCCTGATGACATTAAGCGGCTCTATGTTCGCAGCGCTGCCAACGGGACACAACCTGGGAAAATGATTCCGTTAAGCAACCTGGTGAAAATCACTCAGGTGAACGGTCCTTCAATCATTACGCACTACAATCTGTTCCGATCGGTCGAAATCAACGGATCTGCTGCCCCTGGCTCAAGTTCGGGTCAGGCAATCACCGCAATGCAAACCGTTGCTCAAGAAACCCTGCCCAGAGGCTTTGGCTACGAGTGGTCAGGACTCTCGCTCGAAGAACTTCAGTCAGGCGGTGCCGCGATTTTCATCTTCGCGCTAGGGATCATCTTTGTCTTTCTGACGCT
>JBBRMC010000929.1:0-1684 GCA_038231055.1 Leptolyngbyales cyanobacterium | reverse complement strand
GCTTTTAATTCGCCAAAGTGAGTGGTCGCGATCGTCAACGCAGCATGATCAGCAAGATATTTGAGCAGCGCGATCGCCAAGGCACTGCCTTCTGTCGGATCGGTTCCGGCTCCGACTTCATCTAATAAAACGAGGGAATTCGAGACGGTTGAATCAGAATCTTCTGACCGCAGCGCATCCAAAATGCGGCTAATGCGACGGATGTGACCCGAAAACGTGGAAAGGCTTTGCTCTAGGGATTGTTCGTCGCCGATATCGGCAAGAATTTGATCAAACCACGGCAGCTCAACAGGCTCACGAGCCGGGATGAACAATCCAACTTTTGCCATTAAAATCGCTAACGCAAACGTTTTGAGGGTAACGGTTTTTCCCCCGGTGTTGGGACCTGTAATCGCTACCACTTTGATGTGAGGCTGAATTAAAAGGTCGATCGGCACCACCGATCGTCCCTGTTCATGCTGCTGTTGCCAAACGAGAAGTGGGTGACGAAGTTGTCGCAGGGTGACCGTTTCCGATGTAACCGTTTCTGTCGCGACGTACTGAATAAATCGAGGCGGATTGGCACCTAACCAAAGGCTATAGCGAGCACGAGCCGTTGCCAGATCCAACGTAGTGCAGATCACAAGCAGTCTTTCTAAATCGTCTTCGACCGCAGAAACCTGTTCTGTCAAGACTCGTCGAATGGCTTCTTCCTCAACTTGCTCTTGACGCTGTAACTGTCGAAGTTGATTGTTAAACTGAACGGTCGAGTTTGGCTCAACATAAATCGTTGCCCCACTCATCGATGTATCGTGAATAATGCCCGGAATGGCATCTTTTTGGGGCGCTTTGACTGGAACGACATATCGCCCGTCTCGCTGCGTAATCAATTGCTCTTGGATGGCGTTTGCTTGACGCTGCATCAATCGCTGCAAGACATCGTAGACACGATCGCGCAGTTGCTTTTGCTTAGCCCGAATCTCAGCTAGTTTAGGACTTGCCCGCTCGCTCACCTTGCCGTCATCGTTGATGCAGCGATAAATCTCTTGCTCAAGTTCAGGATAGGTTCGCAGTTCCGAGACAAGGGCAGTCAACACGGGAATCTCATCCTGGCTGTCGATCGTGCGTCTCAGCGTTCTCGCACCGGATAAAGTTGTGGCGATCGCCAGCAGTTCGGCTCCTGACAGAATGCCTTGTAGGGCAGCCCGTTCGAGGGCTTCGCCAATGTCGTCGATGCCGTCAAAGCGCAACCCACTAGGCAGACGACTCTCTAAGGTATAGACCTCTTGAGTTTGGGCTAACAGCGTCAGAGTGTCTTCTTGACGAACCGGAATTTTGAGCCGACGGGCAGAGATCGCACCCAATTTTGTGGCGGCAAATGTCGCTAAGTGCTGACAAAGGCGCGACCACTCCAACAATTCTAAAGTCTCCGCTTGAATCAAAGCTTGAAAGTTTCGGTAAAGGCTACTCATCCCATTCTAGAAGGATGAGGGAGGAAGGATAGAGAGGAATCTGACAATGGATAGATCTGTTTTTTTAAGTGGTAGTTTCTGCTAAAAGCCATCTTGATATTTTTGGTAAATTAAACTATAACTACTAAGTATAGAGTTCGTCGTTTTCGGGTTGCCACTGTGTTTACTACTCTTTCTCCTTCAAAGGTTGGCTTGCCTCGTGATTTGTTTGGCGCGATCGCTGACCTCAAGCG
>JBBRMC010000928.1:0-1685 GCA_038231055.1 Leptolyngbyales cyanobacterium | reverse complement strand
TAGTTGGTAGTGCGGTTAACCTTACGACTATTTTTCGCGTGTCGGTTCCAACGAGTTTGTTCTACGGAACTGGCGTGGATGTAGTGTTCCCAACGGGTAACATTTCTATCCAGTTCTCGTGGAACTTATGTTTAGACTGATCTTGTCTATCTAACCCCCTGATTCGGGTGATTAGACTGAAAATTGTCTGGCTAAACCTCCAATCTGGGGGATTAGGCTGAAAATTTTCTGTATAACTCCTCAAATTTGGGATTAGGGCAGACGAAGTTCTGTATAACACCCTGAAATTGGGGAATTAGGCAGAAATACGCTTGCATCAGCATAATATCTCCGGGCTAGAGAAATAGTCCAGTGGCTTTAAGAAATCTTCACAGTTAGCACCGAGGACTATGTTGTATTATTCAGTACATTAATACTATTAAATCTCCCCGTACCTTGTTTATGGAACCGCGCCCAAAAAAACTGCTTGATCAAGTTCGTGATGCCATTCGGCTAAAACACTATTCCTATCGAACTGAGCAGAGTTACGTCGCCTGGATACGGCGCTACATTCTTTTCCACAACAAGCAGCATCCCAAAGACATGGGGGTTGCAGAAATTGAAGCCTTTCTCAGTCATCTAGCAGTCTCAGAGCAGGTTTCTGCTTCCACTCAGAACCAAGCTCTCTGTGCCTTACTGTTCCTGTATAAATATGTTCTCAAGCAACCTATTACAGAGTCTTTAGATGCTGTGCGGGCAAAAAAGTCGCGCTACCTGCCCACGGTCTTGACGAAGGCGGAAGTCCGGTCGGTCATCCAACACTTATCAGGTGTGTATCAGCTTTTCATCCAGCTTCTCTATGGCAGCGGGTTGCGTCTCAGTGAAGGCTTGAGGCTGCGCGTCAAAGATATTGATTTTGCTCAACGGCAGATTGTGGTGCGAGATGTCAAAGGCAACGAAGGTCGCGTCACAATGCTGCCAGCCAGCTTGATTGAGCCGTTACAAAAGCACCTTCAGCGGGTTAGACAGCTTCATCAGCGCGATTTAGAGCAAGGCTATGGTTCGGTTTATTTGCCCTTTGCGCTAGAGCGGAAATATCCTCATGCCGATCGTGCTTGGATCTGGCAGTTTGTCTTTCCGTCGCCTAGTCGATCGCGTGACCCGCGCAGTGAAGTGTGTCGTCGCCATCATCTTCATGAAACAGGAGTTCAACGATCGCTTAAACCAGCCGTGCAAATCGCAAAGATTGATAAGCGAGTGAGTTGTCATACGTTTCGACACAGTTTTGCGACGCATTTGTTGGAGAGTGGATATGACATCCGCACGATTCAGGAGTTGTTAGGGCACAAGGATGTCAAAACAACGATGATCTACACTCATGTCTTAAATCGCGGTGGGCGTGGAGTTTGCAGTCCGTTGGATGTGTGATCAGGTTGCTGTTCTCCCTCAAGTTAATCGCCTATCTCAAAAACTCAGCCTTCCAAAAAGCAAAAAACTCCTGTAGAATACATCGCAGTGATGGAGCTATGCCCCGGAAATCTGATCTGAACCATCAGACTCCGAGGACTTCCATCCCTAGTTAGTATCAGTAACTCAGGAGGCGTTCATGATTGTACACCCTCGGCTTTGCGATGGGATCTTGGAATGCTGGAATCAAGATCCTGCATACATCTTTCACCCACAAGGAATATCTGAGGCATCAGTGT
>JBBRMC010000927.1:0-1685 GCA_038231055.1 Leptolyngbyales cyanobacterium | reverse complement strand
CATTTAGCTAACGTTATCTACTAAAAGCGAATAGTATTAGCTTTGTCAAGTATCTTTTAACTCCCTCAAGAAAATGTCCACGTTACGAATTTTCTGTTGATCTAACCCTGACCTGAGATGCTCCTTTACCTGAAACTGTCTTATTTGATTGAGCGCCCAAACTTTGAGGCAAGGTATGCAATTGGGAGCGATCGTGCTTCCGCTCAAGCCCGTCCGAGCGATTTCTGCCTTGTAGAATACTTCGCTATCTCAATGGGTATTGCTAATATCAGAGGCTATCGCAACACAATTAACTTTAGAATCTTTTCATTAGCCAAATTGGGGAGTGTCTATGGTCAGTCAGCCCATCAGTCCAAAGCAGAACCACATTGTCCTGACATCCCACCCATCGCGATTTGGTCACCAGTCGATCGTACTCAAGTGGGGAGAAGCCGACCCGATTCAGCGAGGTCCGATTATCGGCACGGTATTGAATCCTGAACATCGCAACGTGATTGGCACCCATTCAGGCTCTTATGCGGTCTACCGAGCGTTAGCGGTGGCAAGCGGCAAACTTCAGGCAAACCATCGGGCTGATTTGACCAACACATCACCCGCCGCCAAGATTGGACCTCATCCCGCTTGGGCAGACCCCGATCGCATTGTTTCTCTTGACCCATTTGGGGCAGTCGTGGGGGAGGCTTATCAAGACCTCTGTGAGCAAGGCTACGATATTCGTCCCTCGATCGCCATTACCAAAGCCCATATCAATATGCCAGAGCTTCAGGATGCGGTCGCCAAAGGGCGCTTGATCGAGGATGGCGAAATCATGAAGCAAGGCGGAAATCTTGTGGTCACTAAGGCAGCGATCGAGCCTGTGTGGTATCTTCCCGGCATTGCCAAACGCCTCAACGTCACAGAAAGCATTCTGCGCCGAACCCTGTTTGAGCACACAGGCGGAATGTTTCCGGAGCTAGTGACTCGGTCTGACCTGAAAGTCTTTTTGCCTCCGATCGGGGGCATGACGGTCTACATTATTGGCGATCCAGATGCCATCACCGATCCCGATAAGCCTCTTGCAGTTAGAGTTCACGATGAATGCAACGGCTCTGATGTCTTTGGCTCAGATATTTGCACCTGTCGCCCTTATTTGGTGCACGGCATCGAAGCCTGCATTCAAACCGCTCAAGAAGGCGGCGCAGGCGTGATCGTCTATCTTCGCAAAGAGGGTCGGGCACTGGGAGAAGTCACCAAGTTTTTGGTCTACAACGCTCGCAAACGACAAGAAGGCGGCGATCGTGCCGATGCCTACTTTGCCCGAACTGAGTGCGTCGCCGGAGTGCAGGATATGCGCTTTCAAGAACTCATGCCCGACGTGCTACACTGGCTCGGCATCACCCGCATCGATCGCCTAGTCTCAATGAGCGATTTGAAATATAACGCCATCACCCAGTCTGGTATTCAGGTTGTCAAGCGAGTTGCCATCCCTGATGACTTGATTCCAGCCGATGCTCAGGTCGAGATTGAGGCAAAGAAAGCGGCTGGCTATTACACCGAAGGCGACGTTCTCACCGAAGAATCGCTGGCAAAGATCAAAGGACGAGGACTCAGCGATTGATGGCTCAACCCTCCTCTGAAGCGGATACGATCGCGTATCTGCGATCGCCCCAAGCGATTCGAGAACGATGCGGCAACCTGTTTGAGAT
>JBBRMC010000926.1:0-1688 GCA_038231055.1 Leptolyngbyales cyanobacterium | reverse complement strand
TCGAGTCCGGCTCGGTGACATCTAATCGTAGGCAGAGCGTATTATCAAGTGCCATCAAGTCGGACTTTTTTTCGAGCGATCGCATGGTTGCAACCACATTCCAGCCTCGCTGCTGAAATAGCTTTGCACTGGCAAGCCCAATGCCCGTCGAAGCGCCCGTAATCAGAACAGTTTTCGCCATTGTTGCTAAAACGAAGCTAGAGGAAGTTTCTCAAACTTTATCTTTAAAAGGAACAGGCGTTTCGAGCAGCGCTGGAAGTACTCATGAGTCGTCGTGATTCTTTGAATAGGATTGGTTAGGTAGTCTCGATCGAGCGTTGTTGAGCTAAACCATTGACGAGGGAGAACCTCAACTGGCTTATGGACAATCAGCATCCATTTCTTCGATCGACTACACTAAAAAGCAAGCTTAATGGTCACTCCTATGGTCGCCAACTCTCTCCGCTGGACAACCCGTGATCTTGATGCCATGCCCGACGATGGCGGTTGGAAACGCTACGAAATTATTGATGGAGAACTGCTTGTGAGCCGCGCTCCTCACATTTGCCATCAAGGTGCAGGCGGCAATATTCATGTAGAACTGGAGATTTGGTCTAGACAGAGCCAACTTGGTAAGCCATTTCAGACACCAGGCGTTATCTTCACCCCAACTGATGCGGTGGTTCCTGATGTGGTATGGATTAGCCGAGAAAGCCTTGCCAGCGGCATCGATCAATCCGGGCATCTAACCGTTGCCCCTGAGCTGATGGTTGAAGTCCTCTCTCCTGGCGATCTCAACGAGCAGCGGGATAAGGAAGTGAAACTTAAGCTTTACTCCTTACACGGTGTCCAGGAATATTGGATTGTGAATTGGCAACTTAAAACTTTAGAAATTTATCGCCGTACTGAAGCTCAACTTCAACTGGTGGCTACTCTGCTCGACGGAGATAGTCTCACCTCACCCCTGCTGCCAGGATTCAGCGCTGAGATCGCTCAAATCTTTCTATAAGCATTACAGCTTAAAGAGATGACCTGTAAAATGACCTTTGCACAAAGATGTCTCACTAGGGACGTTAGAATGGGCGAATAATGATGGTCCAGCGTCCAATTTATCTCGATAATCAAGCGACAACTCCCGTAGACGATCGCGTGTTAGCTGCGATGTTGCCCTACTTCACTGAGAAGTTTGGCAATCCGTCGAGTGTGGGTCATGTTTATGGATGGGAAGCCGAAGCCGCGATTAGACAAGCGCGAGGCGTTCTAGCCAATGACATTCATGCGACTCCTGAGGAAATTGTCTTTACGAGTGGGGCAACTGAGGCAAATAATCTAGCGATTAAAGGAGTTGCAGAAGCCTATCTTGATCGAGGACGACACATTATCACCCTGCAAACTGAACATAACGCCGTTCTTGATCCGTGCCATTATTTGCAATCGTTAGGATTTGACGTAACGTTTTTGCCCGTGGGATCTGATGGTTTAATCGATTTGAACTTGTTAGAAAAGACTCTTCGATCGGACACAATTTTAGTCTCTGTGATGGCAGCCAATAATGAGATTGGTGTGTTGCAGCCGTTGGAGGCGATCGGCGATCTCTGCCATACTCATCAGGTTTTATTTCACACGGATGCAGCGCAAGCGATTGGAAAAATTCCGCTTGACGTGGAGGCGATGCATATCGATTTAATGTCTCTGACGGCTCACAAACT
>JBBRMC010000925.1:0-1693 GCA_038231055.1 Leptolyngbyales cyanobacterium | reverse complement strand
CCAAACATCAGCACCGAAAATAGCGCTTGCCAAGAGATGCGAAGGGGAGTTTTAGAGGGAGCTTGCATTTTTATCGCCGTATTTGATGAGCAGCGCGATCGCTAAACTAACTGCCAAAATTAACACCATACTGAGGGCTGACCCAAATCCCCAGTTTTGAGTTGCGCCTAAAAATTGGTTATAGATCAGTCGCGCTGCTGTCATGCTCGACGTGCCACCTAACAGTTCAGGATTGATGAAATCTCCTAGCCCAGTGATGAATACAAGGAGAGAACCTGCGGCAATTCCGGGCAGTGTTTGCGGGACGGTAATTTTCCAAAACGCTTGAGGGGGATTGGCTCCTAAATCGGCAGCAGCTTCTAAAAAGTGACGATCGAGCTTTTCCAGCGAGGCGTAGAGAATCAGCACCATATAGGGCAACAGCCCATACGTCATACCGATAAACACGGCAGGCGAGCCATTGAGCAAATCGATCGTCGGTAACCCCAGACTCTTCAATAGGGTGTTAAGAACGCCTGTCGGACGCAGAATGCTAATCCAGGCATAAGAGCGCAACAAAGAGGATGTCCAAAGCGGCAGCACAAAGGCTAACAGCAGCAAGTTGCGCCAACGTTTAGGAGAGAGCAGCGCAATCCAGTAGGCGACCGGAAACCCCATGAGCAGACAGAGCAGAGTTGTTCCGGTGGCAAAGAGGAGCGATCGACCAATCACCGTCAACGCATCTGGCTGAAAGATTCGCAAATAATTGTCTAACCCCGATGGATTCACAAGGTCTCCGGGTTTGATGTTAGGCACCAAACTTAATTCAAAAATCAATAGCGTCGGAATCACTAAGAGCAATGCCAGCCAAACGCCTGCCGGCGCTAATAGCAAAAGCGCTTGTAGCCACTGTGGAGTGTAATTCGCTGAGTGAGATTCAAAAGGGGCTTTGGTAGACACAGGAGAGAAGCAATGAGGGATAGTGATGAGTTCGTCGAATTCAATACGAAGGATCGTTCTAACTGCTCGTCAGCTTTGTCCAATATTTCTCATAGAGTTCGAGTACCGATTTGTCCAACGGAGCCACAGTTTCAGATTTATTGAGCAGATTTTGAGGTGGGAAGAGAGTGACATTGTTCTTCAAAGCGTCAGGAAGTTGGTTGAAAGCAGCCTCGTTGGGCGTTGCAAAAAATAGACGCTCAGTGACTCTAGCCGCAACTTCGGGTTGCAGCATAAAACTCATCCAGGCGTAAGCAGCATCTGGGTTAGGAGCCGTTTTTGGAATCACCATCGTATCACTCCAGACTGAGGTGCCACTTGCCGGAATCACGTATTTGAGTTTGGGATTTTGATTCATCACATTCACTGCATCTGCCGAATAGCCCATCGCGATCGTCAAATCTCCAGCCAATAGCTGATCGCGCCACGCATCGGTGGTAAACGTCGCGATAGTAGATTTGAGGTCTTGCAGTTTCTCGTAGGCTTGCTTGCTCTGCGGTGGGTCGGTCGAAGTGTAGGCATAGCCGAGCGATCGCAGCGCCGCTCCTAGGACTTCCCGAAAATCGTCCATTAACGTCAGGCGACGAGTGAGTTTGTCTTTGTGCGTCCAGAGATTATTCCAATCGGTAGGCGGTTACGTCAGCTTTTCGCTGTTGTAAATGAGTCCTGTCGTCCCCCAACTCACCGGAACGTTGAAGCGATTGCCCGGATCATG
>JBBRMC010000924.1:0-1693 GCA_038231055.1 Leptolyngbyales cyanobacterium | reverse complement strand
TCCGTTTATTGAGCAGATGCCCGAAGGGTTTGAAACTCGCTTAGGTCGCTGGTTTAAGAGCGGTCGAGAATTGTCGGGCGGACAGTGGCAAAAAATCGCGCTTTCTCGCGCCTTTATGCGAACTAGAGCTGACATTCTCGTGTTAGATGAGCCAACCTCTGCAATGGATGCCGAATCAGAAGTGCAAATCTTCGATCGCTTCCGAGAAATGACCTCGAATCAGATGGCGATTTTGATTTCTCACCGCTTTTCTACCGTCCGCATGGCAGACAGAATTTTGGTGCTGTCAATGGGCAAGGTGTTAGAGCAGGGCAGCCACGAAGATCTGGTCAACGCTGAAGGACGATATGCCCATTTGTTTGCGCTGCAAGCGGCTGGATATCAATAGATTCAAATCTTCAGCGTTGATCGGATCGTCTGTACGATCGTGGCAGAAGGCTGTTCAATTCCAACAATCAGAGCATCTAGGGGTTCTTCAAGGATATCAAACTGGCTATCTAACAGTTGGGCTAGCATGTAGTGATTTGATCGCTCTTGCAATCGCTTTTGAATTAACGAATACGATCCTTTAAGGTAAACTAGCTGGATGCGATCGTGATCGAGCAGAAGTGATTGACGATAGCTATTTTTTAAAGCTGAACACGCTAGAACTACATTTCTGTTTTCGTGCAGCCAGCGTTTAAGAGCCGATTGCAAATCATGTAACCAAGGGATTCTATCTGTTTCAGTCAGCGGAATTCCGTGGCGCATCTTCTCAATATTTTCGGGTGAATGAAAATCGTCGGCATCGCTAAATTCCCAGCCTAGAGAGGTCGCTAGCAGCTTTCCTACGGTGGTTTTGCCAGAGCCAGAAACACCCATTACTAGAATAATCATGCAGATTCGTTGAGATTAAATTGCGCGGCTTCTCTATCATTAGGCTAGACGATGTAGACCTCGATCGAAGCATTAAAATTCTAATTTTTTGGCGAGAAGGGAGTGATTAAACGCGATGAAGCGACTTTTTAGAGTCATTAAAACGATGCTGCTCGTTTACTATGCCTACATGGTGGAGTATCGAGCAGAACTCATTTTGTGGGTGCTGTCTGGCTCGTTGCCGATCATTCTCATGGGAGTGTGGACTCAGGCAGCACAGCAGGGCAGTTTCGGCTTGTCTCCTACAGACTTTGCCCGCTATTTTTTAGCGGTATTTTTGGTCAGGCAATTAACCGTTGTTTGGGTGATTTGGGAGTTTGAACGAGAGGTCGTCGAGGGTAAATTATCGTTTCGGTTGATGCAGCCGATCGACCCCGCTTTCTATCACGTCATCTCTCACATTTCAGAAAAATTCGCGCGATTACCGTTTGCATTTCTATTAATAGGATTGTTTTTCTGGCTATATCCTGCTGCATTTTGGCTTCCGAGCCTGAACAAATTTTTGCTATTTGCGATCGCGGTTATTCTAGCGTTTGCGCTACAGTTCTTGATTCAATACACGTTCGCGATGTTGTCATTTTGGACAGAGCGTGCAAGCTCTCTGCAAGAATTTTGGTTCTTGTTTTATTTATTTTTATCGGGAGTGATCGCACCGTTGGAAGTGTTTCCCCCCGTGGTTAGAACGATCGCGCTATTTACTCCGTTTCCCTATTTGGTGAATTTTCCGGCTAGCGTTTTAGTTGGCTTACCGACGAATGTTGGACAAGGCTTCTTAGTA
>JBBRMC010000923.1:0-1696 GCA_038231055.1 Leptolyngbyales cyanobacterium | reverse complement strand
TTTTGACATCACTCCAGATCCGTTAGACGGTCAGGATGTCCTTTTCTTTCTCTGCCAACACTCGGTCTACCTCGGCAACATATTTGTCCGTTAGCTTTTGAATTTTGTCTTGAACATCTTTAGATTCGTCTTCAGAGACTTCTTTTACTTTCTCCTGCTTTTTCACCGTGTCGATCGCGTCCCGACGAATATTCCGCACAGAGACTTTGCCCTCTTCAGAATATTTGGTGGCGAGCTTCACAAGTTCTTTGCGGCGATCGCTGGTCAGCGGCGGAATATTTAATCGAATCGCTGACCCGTCATTGTTGGGCATCAACCCTAAATCAGACATTGAGATTGCCTTCTCAATGATCGCAAGACTGCCCCGATCGTAAGGCTGAATCTGAATGGTGCTCGAATCAGGCGTACTAATATTCGCTAAGGACTTGAGAGACGTAGGAGTCCCATAGTATTCGACCGACACCTTATCTAAAAGACTGGTGCTGGCTCGACCCGTCCGAATGGTATTAAAAGACCGTTGAGTGGCTTCGATCGCCTTCTTCATATGGTCTTCGACATCAGCAAACTTCACAGAAACCTCCGACAATCGTTCCGATAGATTCTCCCATCACAGCACGGCGTACATTTCCTGCAACCGATAAGTCAAAGACAATGATGGGGATATTGTTATCTTTACACAAGGAGATGGCGGTGCTGTCCATCACTTTAAGATCGTGGGTCAACACATGAGAATAGGTAAGACTCTTAAAGCGTTTTGCGTCAGGGTTGTCGGTGGGATCGGCATCATAAACCCCATCGACCTTCGTCGCTTTGAACAGCACATCTGCCCCGATCTCAGCCGCTCTCAGCGCAGCCGTAGTATCGGTGGTGAAGAATGGATTGCCAGACCCCGCCCCAAAAATGACCACTCGACCTCTTTCGAGATGGCGCATGGCGCGACGACGAATGTAGGGTTCAGCAACTTCTTGCATGGCGATCGCGGTTTGTACCCGTGTCGGCACTTCGAGGTGTTCTAAAGCATCTTGCAGAGTCATGGCATTCATGACGGTGGCAATCATGCCAATATAGTCTGCGGTGGCTCGATCCATTCCGGCTGCCGCGCCTTTAACGCCCCGAAAGATGTTGCCACCTCCAACGACGATCGCGATTTGCACTCCGGTGGCAGCGATTTCCGCGACTTCTTCAGCAATCCCATTAACTACGGCAGGATCGATCCCGTAGGATAGGTCTCCCATCAGGGCTTCACCACTGAGCTTCAGCAAAATCCGCCGATACGTTATTCCCATGTGACGATGACTTCAATTGTTTTCACACTAAGATAGCAGCAGATCAAGTGCTTTTATCATTTCTGCTTGTCAGAGCAATGACAGATATCTGCAATCTTAATGGTAAAGATAGCCCCAGCCATCGCTAACTGTTGCGCCACTTAACAGAGCAGCCGATCGGGTCAGTTGAGGTCGGAACGATCGTCTCTCCGGCTAGAGCTTTGGCGATCGCGTCTCTTAAATAGTTGATTTTGACAGCGTTGGGATCTTGGGGATTGTCGTCGATCGCGCCGTTATAGCAAAGCACGCCTTGCTGGTTGAGCAGAAACACATGAGGTGTTTTCTTTGCCCCAAACGTGTTGGCGACTTCTTGAGTCACATCTCGAATGTAGGGAAAATTCACGTGATGATCGGCGGCAAACCGTTTCATT
>JBBRMC010000922.1:0-1701 GCA_038231055.1 Leptolyngbyales cyanobacterium | reverse complement strand
GCTAACCAGCGAATTCTCGATTCGGTCGCCGATCGTCTCAAAATTCCTCCCGAAAAAGTGATTAGCAATCTGGCAAAATATGGCAATACGTCCGCTGCGTCTATTCCTTTAGCATTGGATGAAGCCGTTCGACAAAGCAAGATTCAGCGAGGCGATACGATCGTCGCCTCTGGCTTTGGAGCAGGCTTGACGTGGGGCGCAGCCATTTTTCAGTGGGGATAGCAGAGATTATGACGAAGACAGCGTGGGTGTTTCCTGGACAGGGTTCTCAAGCGATCGGCATGGGAATGGATTTGCTTGAATCGACTGAAGCAATGGCAAAGTTTGAGCAAGCCGAATCTATTCTGGGCTGGTCAGTGATTGAGATTTGCCAGAGTCAAGACGATAAAGTTTCCCATACGCTTTACACGCAGCCTTGCTTGTATGTGGTGGAAGGCATTTTGGCAGATCTGCTCAAAGCTAATGGGCAGCATCCCGATTATGTCGCAGGTCACAGCTTGGGAGAATACAGCGCCCTTTATGCGGCGGGGGTCTTCAGCTTTGAAGATGGGCTGCGCTTGATCAAACGCCGTGCGGACTTAATGGATAGTGCTTCAGATGGCATGATGGCAGCTTTGCTGGGCTTCGATCGGGTTCAGCTTGAAACGGCGATCGAGCAAACCCCTGATGTTGTGTTAGCCAACGACAACAACGCCGGTCAAGTGGTAATTTCTGGCACTCCAGAGGCAGTTGAAGCGATTCTGAATCAGGTCAAATCTAAACGAGCCGTGCGTTTGAATGTTAGTGGAGCGTTTCACTCCCCTCTGATGGCGGATGCTGCCGCTCAGTTCAAGCCTGTTTTAGATTCCGTCCCGTTTGAGTCTGCTCAGATTCCCGTTCTCTCAAATGTTGACCCGACTCCTAGCACCGATCCGACTGTGCTTAAAGATCGTCTCAATCGTCAGATGACAGGCTCTGTGCGCTGGCGTGAGATTTCTCTGCAATTAGCCCAAGAAGGAGTCGATCGCGTCGTCGAAGTGGGACCCGGCAAAGTCTTGACTGGAATTATCAAGCGCGCTTGTCCCGATTTAGAGCTAAAAACCATTGGTAGCCTCGCCGAACTTTCGTCATGAGTCGCACCTCCTTATTAGAGACAACCCCCGAGCGAGAGCCTTTTATCAGTCTCTTGCTCTATCGATTATTTAAATGGTCGATCGTCAGTCCTGTACTGCACACCTACTTTAGAGGACGCGTCTATGGAGCAGAAAATGTGCCTAAAAAGGGACGCTTGCTGGTCGTAAGCAACCACGCCAGTGATTTTGATCCGCCTCTTTTAGCCTGTTGTGTGGGTCGTCCGGTCGCTTACATGGCAAAAGAAGAGCTATTTCAGATTCCCGTACTCAAACAGGCAATTCAGGCGTATGGAGCCTATCCGGTGAAGCGAGGCTCTGTTGACCGCAGTGCCATGAAAGCGGCGATCGCGTCCATTCAGTCCGGTTGGGCAACGGGCGTGTTTCTCGATGGCACCCGCACCCCTGATGGGCGTATCGCCGATCCTAAAGTCGGCGCAGCCTGGATCGCAGCCAAGACTCAATCACCTCTGCTCCCGGTTAGCCTTTGGGGAACGCATACTATCTTTCGCAAAGGCTCCGCCATTCCTCGCCCTGTCCCCGTGACGGTGCGAATCGGCGAACTGATCCTGCCCCCAACTTCTAGCGATCG
>JBBRMC010000921.1:0-1705 GCA_038231055.1 Leptolyngbyales cyanobacterium | reverse complement strand
TGTTGATTGTGATCCACGATCGGAGAGGGATAACCACAGCGATCGCGATCGGATTGCGAAATCTCTCCCGTAATCAAATCTTTGGTGTCCACACTGCGCAATTCTGGCAACCATTCGCGAATGTAATCTGCGTCCGCATCAAATTTTTTTGCCTGACTTGCAGGATTGAAGATTCGCAATGGTTTGGGGTCCATGCCGCTTGATGCGCTCCACTGCCAGCCGCCGTTATTAGCCGACAAGTCGCCATCGTAGAGTTTTTGCATAAAGTACTTCTCGCCTAATCGAAAATCGACTAGCAAATCTTTGGTTAAGAAACTGGCAACGATCATCCGACAACGGTTGTGCATCCACGCTGTTTCGTTCATTTGTCGCATGGCAGCATCGACGATCGGATACCCCGTCCGTCCGTCACACCACGCTTGAAAATACTCCTCGTTGTTCTCCCACGGAAAGGTTTTGAGAACTTTTCGGTATGCCCCTTCTGCCAACTCTGGGAAGAAATACATGACGTGCTGATAAAATTCTCGCCACGCCAACTCTTGCCGCCAAGTTTGAATGCTGGCTTGCGTTTCGTCACTGCGGCTTTGCTCTAATGCCGTCACGGTTGCTGACCACACCATCCGCACACCTATCACGCCAAACTTGAGGGCTGCACTCAGCAGAGACGTACCTGGATTCGCCGGAAAGTTGCGCTGTTCTTGATAGGCATTGATTGCCGAGTGGCAAAACTCTTCTAATCGCGCTTGTGCCGCGTGCTCGCCCGGTTCTAGCATTAACGGATTGTCCCAAACAAATCCCAAATCTTTTGCTGAGGGGAGCGCGATCGTACCCGCTTGTTTCGCGATTTCTTCCTCTGCCTCAGTCAATCCTTCCGCTCCTGCAAAATCAGGCATGGGATCTGCTTTGGGTTTGCTCACCCAATTTCGCCAAAACGGACTGTAGACGGTGTAAGGCGAACCCGAACCCGACTTAATCTCTTCAGGAGAATGTAGAAGCTGATCCCAGGAGGTTTTGACCTCGATTCCAGCTTGGTTGAGAGCCGAGATCATGGCGCGATCGCGCTCTTGAGAATAAGGCTCGACATCCCAGTTCCAAAAAACGGCTTTGGCGTTGAGTGCTTTTGCCAAATTGGGAACTGCCGTTCGGGGATCGCCGTTGAGAATGAGTAATTGGCTTCCTGCCTCGGCATAGCGCTGCTGGAGCGATCGGAGACTGCCGATCATATAAGTGACCCGCGCCGGAGCGATGTCATCTCGCTGCAACAGGTTGGAATCAAGACAAAAAACGCCGACGACTTTGGGCGATCGTTGACGGGCGATCGCGAGTCCTACATTGTCCGCAGTCCGCAGATCGCGACGGTGCAGAAATAAAATCAGTTCAGACATAGAAAATCAGTAGAGAGCGGAGGGCTACTTTCTACTATCCCTTAAGTCAAGAACGGTTTCGCCAGCATAAAGCTACAGATTGACTTAGCATCGGTTAAATCACCTGAATGGATCGCCTGTTCGACTTCTTCAGGAGTCATGAGAATCGTTTCGATATCCTCATCGTCATCTTTTTGAGGAGGACTTTCGAGCAATTCTAGATCCGTTGCCAGAAACGTATAGATGATTTCGTCCGAATAGCCCGGAGCCAAAAAGAACTCACCGAGTTTCTTTAGAGTGCCTGCTCGATAGCCCACTTCTTCTTGAATCTCGCGCTCGAT
>JBBRMC010000920.1:0-1709 GCA_038231055.1 Leptolyngbyales cyanobacterium | reverse complement strand
GCGATCGTGCGATCGACATCCTCATCGGTGTGAGCCAGAGATGTGAATCCAGCTTCAAACTGAGAAGGGGCGAGATAAACTCCTTGCTCTAACATGGCGCGATGAAACCGCCCAAACTTAGCCAAGTCACACGTCTTCGCATCTTCGTAGCTATGAACGGGTCCTTCGGTAAAGAAGAACCCAAACATTCCACTGATCGAACCGCCACAAGCGACATGACCCGTATCTTTAGCCGCTTGAAGAAATCCGTTAACTAGGCGAGTGGTGACGCGATCGAGTTGCTCATACGTCCCCGGTTGGTGCAACAGCTCCAGGGTTTTGATCCCCGCAGCCATCGCAAGAGGATTGCCAGACAACGTTCCCGCTTGATACATCGGACCTGCGGGCGCAACCATCGCCATAATATCTTTGCGTCCGCCATACGCGCCGACGGGCAACCCGCCCCCAATCACCTTGCCGAGCGTTGTCAAGTCGGGCGTGATGCCAAACTTCTCTTGTGCGCCACCATAGGCAATTCGGAACCCAGTCATCACTTCGTCAAAAATCAGCAGCGCACCATTTTCACGAGTCAACTCTCGCAGACCCGCTAAAAAGCCATCATCGGGAGGAATAAAGCCAGCGTTGCCAACCACAGGTTCTAAAATCACGCCAGCGATTTCACCGGGGTTAGCGGCAAATAGAGCTTTCACCGCTTCCAAATCGTTGAACGGCGCAGTCAGCGTGTTAATAGTCGTTGATTTAGGAACACCCGGAGAATCGGGTAAGCCCAGAGTGGCGACTCCAGAACCCGCTTTCACGAGAAACATATCGGCGTGACCGTGATAGCAGCCCTCAAATTTGATGATTTTCTCGCGTCCGGTGAATGCCCTCATCAGTCGCAAAACCGACATACAAGCCTCAGTCCCCGAATTGACGAATCGCACCATTTCTACACTGGGAACAGCATCAATCACCATTTCAGCCAAAACATTTTCTAGAGCATTTGGAGCACCGAAACTGGTTCCTTTCTCTAACGTTTCATGAAGCACCTTCAACACTTCGGGGTGTGCGTGCCCACAAATTGCGGGACCCCAAGAGCCGATGTAGTCGATGTATTGGTTGCCATCCACATCCCATGCATAAGCGCCTTTGACGTGATCGAACACGATCGGCTGTCCGCCCACCGACTTAAACGCGCGTACCGGAGAACTGACTCCACCTGGCATCAGCGTTTGGGCAGCCGCAAAGATTTCTTCTGATTTTGTCGTTCTCAACGTGCCTGTGATCAAAGTTTTCTCCTTAAGTCTCTCGATCGCTACCTGAGTCTTATCAAATTCAAAGATATTCCTCAAGGTAGGCAGATTTCTAAATGCAGCAAGTCATACTAATCAATTATCTCACTTACCGGAGGCGGCTAGGATGTCGTACCAAAACAATCAGGAGCTACCTGCGAGTATTCGCACCCAGCTTTCTGAAACGGCTCAGCACTTTTATAGAGTAGCGTTTGACTCGGCTCTTCAATGGTATGGCGACGAGACCAAAGCGCATCAGATTGCCTGGAGTGCAGTTAGAAATCAGGCAGTGAGCCTAAATAGTGGGATTTCCTCAGAACCCTGTCTTGCGGTTGTCGAAGTTGGCTAATTTCTTAATTTTTTGAGTTCGGTTTTTGAATTGTAAATTTTTGAGGCGATTTGCCTCGCTCTTGGTTGAGGAGAACTTTCAAATTAGTT
>JBBRMC010000919.1:0-1709 GCA_038231055.1 Leptolyngbyales cyanobacterium | reverse complement strand
CCCCTTAAACCCTGGAATAGCCTCTCGAATCGGTTTGATGTCTCCTGAGTTTGGATCTTTGATGTCTGAATTCTCAAAATAGGCTTGTGGTTTAAAGTTTTCTAGCCCAGCGTCGGCAAGCAGTGATTGACGAAAGGGGGCGAAGAGCGATCGTCGCAAAAATGGCACCCAGGTCAAGGCAAAACCCACATACCCCAATCCCATAATCTTTCGCACCCAGGGATTCCAGAAGAAAATGGCTTGAATTTGCGGGGATTTGGGATAGACCAGAATCAGAGCTAGCCAAAACGCGGCATGAGCCAACCAAACTTCTTTTCCGGCTGAGACCCATTTAGTGGCTGATTGGAGCAAAAACGATTGTTTGCGATCGCCCAACGTTTCCAGAGTTTTATCTACTGCTAAGCGATTATCTTCAAATTCCGGTGAGTTGCCAAATGCTGTCTGAATTTGCTTGACAACGACGATCGCTTTTTCGGTTTCCTGAAGATTTTTGGCTTCTTCTTGCAGTTGTAGAGCCATATATCGTAGAGAGAGTGCCCCCTCAGTGCGAACCTTGCCATTTTTATCTTTGAGGGCTGCAATTAAGGCAGGAACAACCACTTCGTTATCTTTAGCAAAGTATTCCAGACTGGCGGCAGCCCCAGCGCGCACGGTATCGTCCTGATCCTTGAGCGCCGTCATCAAAGCAGGAAGAGCAGGTTTGTATTCTACATTTGTCACGTTATTGTTGAAGATATTTACTAGCGCATAGGCAGCAGCACCACGAACAGATGCATTCTTATCTTTCAGCAATTCAACCAGACCGGGAATCGCAGCTTTCGCTTTTTTCCCAATGGAGCCAAGTGCATAAGCAGATCTCCCACGGACAGTTGCATTCTCATCTTTAAGCCTTTCAGTCAGCCCTGGAACAGCCGCTTCAGCATCAGGTCCAATTGAACCAAGCGTAGAAGCAGCACTCCAACGGACCATAGAGTATTCATCCTTTAAGTTATCAATCAGCGCTGGAACAGCCGCTTTAGCCTCCGAACCAAGCACCTCTAAAGCATAAGCGCTCCTTGTTCGCATCTCTAAGTCTTGATCTTTAAGGGTTTCGATCAAAATAGGTAAAACAACTGCTTCGGCTTTTTCTCGTTGAGCCTGAACTACCAATGAGTTAGCAACGCTTTTACGAACATCCAAAGTTCCGTTTTTAAAAGCTTCAACTAGGTCAGGAACTATGGTTTTACCGCCTGTATTGACGTATTCCAAAGCTCCAGCAGCAAACCTCCCACTTGTCGCTCCACCCGTTTTTAGGGCTTTAATCAGCTTAGGAACCGCCTCTGCTCCGCAGTCCACAATTGCGACTTGGTTTCTATTACTGATGTATATCTCCATTTCCTCTTCCGTACAGGTTTTCGCCCAGGCATTGCCAGCGAATAGCAGCGGCAGTGAGAAACTGAGGAGGGTAATTTTAAGGGCAGTGAAGGGATGCTTTAACATGGCTTTTTCGTGGGGGCAACACGAGAGAGGAAATTTAAACTGAGCAATGAGACTTAAACGTTGTTAGAGACTTCACCTGTGACAGAGACAAATCCGGTTTCAGTCTGAAGCAACTCTGACATTTAAAACGCTTAGGTTCAAACTCTGTTACAGATGAGATGATCGCCAGTTGAGAATGCGGGGCTTATTTTAGCGATCGCCAATACGGAGCGTTCTTCAGCTACGTCTTT
>JBBRMC010000918.1:0-1710 GCA_038231055.1 Leptolyngbyales cyanobacterium | reverse complement strand
TGCATTCACGTCCTGCTGTTTGGCTTCGATCAAGATTTCGCCCGTTGGCAGTCTAGACACTTCCATAAAGTCTGAGACGGTGGGCAAATAGCGGAGGCGACGATTGGGCTGAGGGCGACAGGTCAACAATCCCTTTGTGTAGGGATGTTGGGGATTAGAGAAAATGTCTAAAACCGAGCCATACTCCACAATTTTGCCTTCATACATGACGGCAACTTGATCGGCAATCTCGGCGATCAAGCTCAAATCGTGAGTGATAAACATCATGCCCATGCCGCGGCGATCGCGCAGTTCTCGCAGCAAATCCAAAATGGTTGCCTGCACGGTGACATCAAGGGCAGTGGTTGGCTCATCGGCAATCAGCAAGGTGGGATTGCAGGAAATTGCCATTGCAATCATCACCCGCTGAATCTGACCGCCTGAAAGCTCATGAGGATAGCGATCGAGCATCGCCAATTTCTGTCGATTAATTTGACGATCGATCTCTGTTCCGCTAGATTGCGTCCCATCTGGATAAGACTCTTCTAGAAAACGGCGTTTAAGTTCCTCATCAGATGGCAGCAGTTGCACTTCTTGTAAGAGCGAAACGGCTCTCCGTTGAGCTTCAGATTCAGAAATATTTTGGTGAAGCCGAATGGCTTCCGTGAGCTGAAATCCGCACGTATAGACTGGATTCAACGAACTCATCGGCTCTTGAAAAATCATCGAAAGCCGATCGCCCCGATATTTCTGTAGCTGTTTAATCGGGACTCGCAGTAGGTCAACTGGTTCTCCGATCGTTTCGGCATCTCTAAACCAGATTTCGCCTCCCGTCACTCGACCCGGCGGATGGGGAACTAATCCCATGACTGCCAGCGACGTGACCGATTTTCCTGAACCCGATTCTCCGACAATTCCCAGCGTTTGCCCCCGCTTCACCTGAAAAGAGATGCCATCAACCGCTTTCACAGTTCTGGTATCGGTTTTAAACTGTACCTGAAGGTCGCGAACGTCTAGGATGATCTCACTCATAGGTGGCAAGAGCGCAGTTAGCGGAGGGGTGATCTGGATTACGTGGATCTTAACAAGGGTTGGGAGATCACGATCGTGACTCAATCATCTGTCAGCAGGTGTTTGTTATTTGTTCCTGACTAAAGCATCGACAGTTCACCCACCACATCGAGACGTTTGTAGCGCCCGATCGTTAAATAGGTTTCTGCCAGCGCTTCAGCAACTGAGGGCGTAATCCAACCCATTTGTTTGAGAACATGAATGGCGATCGCATATTTCGCCCGTTTCGCCCCATCCATTACTTTGATGGCTAGCCCCAACCCTTCGCCCACTCGCCCGACACACTGCACACCTTCAGCGCCAGATTTGCTAACGATTTCTCCTTCCGTCAAGCGCATCAGTTCCGTGTCAAATTCTCCATCGCCTGACACCATGATTGGGTGATGGGTCATTGCTCGCGAGATGCGCTCCATATCCAGACTGTTGCCTGATGCAAGTTGAGCATAGAGCCAAGCCATCTGGCGTAGTTGCATGAAATAAGTCGGCGCACCACAGTCGTCTTTTGCCACAATAAATTCTGCACCGGGAATCTTCAATAGCTCGGCAATCTTCGCCAAAATCAACTGCTGAACGGGATGATTAGCTTGAAGATAGGTGTTGAGTGGCAGCCCACGCTGCTGACAGACTGCTAGCATTCCGGCGTGTTTACCAGAGCAGTTG
>JBBRMC010000917.1:0-1712 GCA_038231055.1 Leptolyngbyales cyanobacterium | reverse complement strand
TCAATCTAGGTTGTTGTGGGTTCAATCGAAAAACCTTTGATCGCGTCTTCTGTTGCAGCGGACGTCGGCAGAGCGACGTTCTCAAAACGTCTAAGTATCATCGCGACCACGGGTGCCGTACCACTCCAAACAAATCATAAAATTTGAGTCCAAGGGAACGGTTCCTTACGGAGACATCAAAGAATCGATGGGCGGCGTCGCCAGCGTATCGTCGAGCCCATCGGTGCGTTGCGCCCCGCGTTCGCGAATAGCCCCCGCCGCAAAGCTCACGTACTAAAGGCGGCACCGACGACCAAAAACGCAAGGGAAAGGTAATGGACGGCCGTCTAAACCAGGGCAATTTCGCAATTAGCTCAAACTAACTGCAATTTGCTTGAACTAACAGTGAGGAACATGCTTAAACTAACAGTGAGGAATTTGCTAAAAACGTAGAGTGAGCAATTTGCTTTTTAGCAAATTGCTAACACTAATAGTGTTAATCTAAGCAATTTGCTTACTCGCCGGCCTACATTTTAGTTCACTTTCCGGACGAGCATCACTGAGTGACTGATCGGCAAATGCACAGTTGCTTATCATCGCACGCGCGAACGCCAACCAAACAAAGGGCAGGCGCGTACATTATTTTGCCATCAGGATATACTGAAATGTATCCTGCTGAACAGTCGCTTTCTAACTGATCGGTGAAATTTCTAGGATACGAGCAGTTTGCTGAGATAGCAATATAGTTGGTAACTTATCATGGACTGTAACTTATAACATGTAACAGGTATATTGGGTAGTCAAATGAACACAACTATCAATAACAACTCACGGCAAGAAAGATGGCCCTCTGTATGATGAAATGAAGTTCGCAACCGAAACCAAACGCTTATCATAGCATAATGCATTTCATGCTTTGGTTCAAGAATGTCGATGGCGCTGGAAGGCAAGCGGCTTATGATCGCGAGTCACGGAGGCAAATACCCCTGTCAAAATGCAACGATGCTGACATTCTTACGACTCCAGTGTTGAAGAATCGTTACCGGAATTTCTTCTATGTCTGCTGTCTAGAACTGTACTCCGAGTACAGCACTCTCGCTACAGTAAATGTATGAGGTAATTATGGCTCGCAGGCACACTCTCTGTCAGTGCTGATGGATCACTCAGCACTGGGACAACAGAACAGTCAGTAGATCGCAGACCTCGGTAGCTTGCCGAGGAGAGGACGTCCCGATCTGCTCTGAAGGCTTGACAATCACAGGCGACTCCTACAGTACTGTTTATGTTAAGGATTTTCTCTCGCATATCTTGATTGTGAGCTGTAGAAAGACTATAAACTGAACTTGGTCGATTGGGCTCCTTTGGATCAATTGTGCTCCTTTTGATCGAATCTCCACCGCGTCTCGAGCATGATTGAATACTAGTCGTACATAGGTTGATCCCCACTCCAACGCACATTGCAACAGCCTCCATCGCGAACCATTTACATGGTGCTTTTTTTCCTTACGACCGCTGCTTAGACAACACCACGACCGCCGCTGCCTCTGTAGGTAACTTTGTTCACTTCGCAAAGCAACGTTTATTTGAACGGATCGGCTTGCCCTTGCTACAGTACACTGTGAGAGTACTCATTCAGGATACCACCCAGAGTACCACCGCTCATAACCCATATATACCCGTCTAAATTCCAGTCCAAGTCCGACGAACGAAAATTGAGCACGGAGAAATGTGTG
>JBBRMC010000916.1:0-1716 GCA_038231055.1 Leptolyngbyales cyanobacterium | reverse complement strand
TAGCGCTTCTTCGAGTTGGCGACTCAGACTGCTATCCGTTTCTTCTAGCTTGAGAGGTGGCAAGTCATCGAATGGAAGTGAATGATGGTTCATAGGGTGTGGGAGATACAACAGCGATCTCTAATTATGCTCAATAGAATTAAGAAGCCCGATCTAACTCACCTACAGTAGAGCAGAATTGATTTCCGGGAGATTATTGAGTCTCATTGTTATCATACGCATCAATTCTTTTGAGAACAAGACTTAAATAAACATTTTCGTGTTCATTTATGCGTTTTGAAACTTTTGTATGTTATGTTGCAGGTTAATAATTTTTGTGACCATCCAGGAGTTGCCTGAGAAGAAGTCAAAAGGGTCTATTTGAAACATCTTTAGTGTGAAAATGTTTAGTTTTAGTCTTTGCAAAAAGCTTTTGTTTGTATTGATTAGCCATTAGCTAAAGGAATTTATTACGCGTCAATTGTTAGGAATGCACTGCAGCATTCCCACAGATATCTACTTTTCATTTGCAGGGTTTTCGGCGCGAGGCGGGAGACCTGATGAGCATCGTGACGGTCGAGAAATTGCGTTTTTTGAAGAGTTGGGATGCCGAACCTTTCTTGATGTTAAGGCGGAGATCGCAGATATCGTCTGTCACGACCCCATTGACTCGACTCATGTAATGGCTCACATGCGCAAGGCAACTCAAGGTGAAATCGCTCTAGAAAATTTCCATCCGTTTCAGCGAAAGCTGTTGGGACTATATTGAGTATTTGCTCACAACGCCCCTGATTTTGATCCCCCACAAACCGGGTTTTATCGAACTGATAGCGAGAGGGCATTTTGCCTGATCTTGAATACCTTACGAGCCACATTTCCTGACGGGAAACATGCCTTGAAGTGCTTACATCCCGTATTGAGGGCGATTACTCACACGGTCAACATTCGGCAAGCTCCGTTTGCGACGGCTTCTCTGACCGATGAAGATATCACGATCGATTTTCAAGAGCTGGCGAAACCGAGCGATCGAGTCGCCATCATCGCTACAACGCCTCTCGCCGATAATAAGCCTTGAATCCCGATTCAACCAGGATAATCATTGGGGTCTCAGGACGGTGCAAGGCTAATGACTAATGAATGATCCTTCTTTTTAGGCATCTTGAAACAAAGCCGTACTCAAATAACGCTCACCAAAGCTTGGCTGAATCATCACGATCAGTTTGCCTGAATTTTCGGGGCGCTTGGCGATTTGGATGGCGGCAGCTAGGTTTGCTCCGGTAGAAATGCCCGACAGTAAGCCTTCTTCTCTCGCTAACCGACGACCATAAGCAATCGACTCCTCATCCGTCACTTGAATCACTTCATCTATCAAATCTAATCGCATGATATTTGGCACAAATCCCGCTCCGATGCCTTGAATTTTGTGAGCACCGGGTTGCCCACCCGATAAAACAGGACTGGCTTTAGGTTCGACTGCGATCGCTTTAAACTCCGGCTTGCGCGCCTTGATCACTTCTGCAACACCTGTGATCGTGCCGCCTGTGCCGACTGCCGCTACTAAGAAATCGATCTGTCCATCGGTGTCTGTCCAGATTTCTTCTGCTGTAGTTTCACGGTGTACTTGAGGGTTTGCCGGATTTTTGAATTGTTGCAGCATAAATGCGTTGGGAGTGCTCGCCGCAATTTCTTCAGCACGAGCGATCGCGCCTTTCATTCCCAAGGTGCCCGGAGTTAGTT
>JBBRMC010000915.1:0-1723 GCA_038231055.1 Leptolyngbyales cyanobacterium | reverse complement strand
CGATCGTCGCTTGGGGAAAGATTTCGACTAAGCCGCCTGCTGCAATCACGCCTAAAATCGGAGTCTTGCGCGATCGTGAGCGTAGAATCTCTAGCGATCGGGCACTTCCCGCTTTCCAATCGACATAGCCCGCGTTTCGTAAATCCTTTAAATGCACTTGCACCGTGTCTTTGGAGCGATACCCCATCGCGATTGCCATTTCTTCACGCGACGGAACATGGTGATGCCGATCAATGTAGTCCTCGATCCAATCGAGGAGCCGTCGCTTAGGTGGAGTGAGATCATCCATAGCAAAAAGAACATTTGTACTGATAATAGATCAAAATCAGCGATCGAGACGCTCTAACATTTAAAGTTCCCTCTAAGCTGTGAATGACTGCAACCCCGTTGAATGCCAGCGCTAGCCGTTAAAATAGAGCCTGACCTCTTGCAGTTCCCCATTGCTATGAACGCCCCGATCGATTTTATTGATGCTTATGATGTGGTCGTCGTCGGAGCCGGACATTCTGGCTGTGAGGCAGCACTGGCAAGCGCTCGGCTTGGCTGTCGCACGTTACTGCTGACGCTCAACCTCGATAAAATCGCGTGGCAACCCTGCAACCCAGCGGTCGGCGGTCCGGCAAAGTCGCAATTGGTGCATGAAGTTGATGCGCTAGGGGGTGAGATTGGAAAGATCAGCGATCGAACCTACTTACAAAAGCGAATTCTCAACGCGTCACGAGGTCCGGCGGTGTGGGCACTAAGAGCGCAAACTGATAAACGCGAATATGCAGCCGTGATGAAAGGCGTAGTCGAAAATCAGGAGAATTTAACCATCCGTGAAGGCATGGCGACGGATCTCGTCTTGGGCGCAAACGATGAGATGATCGGAGTGCAAACCTACTTTGGGGTGGCATTTGAATGCAAAGCCGTTGTGTTAACCACCGGGACGTTTTTGGGCGGAATGATTTGGGTCGGCAACAAATCAATGGCAGCAGGACGAGCCGGAGAGTTTGCGGCAGTCGGATTAACTGAGACACTCAATCGGTTGGGATTTGAGACAGGGCGCTTGAAAACTGGAACGCCTGCACGAGTCGATCGTCGCTCTGTCAACTTCTCTCAACTCGAACCGCAGCCCGGTGATACCGATGTTCGCTGGTTTAGTTTTGATCCCGATTTGTGGGTTGAGCGTGAGCAGATTCCTTGTCATCTGACTCGCACCACGGCTGAAACTCATCGCATTATCAGAGAAAATCTTCACCTCTCGCCTGTGTATGGCGGCTGGGTCGATTCTAAAGGTCCGCGCTATTGCCCCAGCATCGAAGATAAAATTGTCCGCTTTGCCGATAAAGAAAGCCATCAGATTTTTATCGAGCCAGAAGGACGCGACATTCCAGAGCTTTACATTCAGGGATTCTCGACCGGATTGCCAGAAACAATTCAGCTACAAATGCTGCGATCGCTCCCTGGTTTAGAAAATTGCGCAATGCTTCGTCCCGCTTATGCGGTCGATTATGACTACTTACCCGCGACGCAGTGCTATCCCACTTTGATGACCAAAAAAGTGGATGGGCTGTTTTGTGCAGGTCAGATTAATGGCACCACAGGCTATGAAGAAGCGGCGGCTCAGGGACTTGTGGCTGGCATCAATGCGGCTCGATTCTGTCGTCATCAGGAAATGATTGTCTTTCCGCGTGAGCAGAGCTATATCGGGACGCTGATCGATGATTTGTGTACTAAAGAT
>JBBRMC010000914.1:0-1724 GCA_038231055.1 Leptolyngbyales cyanobacterium | reverse complement strand
CTCAAAGACAATGGGGCGAAATGGGAAATCAGCCAATTGACTTCTCAATATCGCAATCTCTCCGATTATTTTGTAGATAAACTCGCATCAGGAATCGGTATCTTAGCCGCGGCGTTCTATCCCAAGCCTGTGATTACGCGAATGTCTGATCTGAAAAGCAACGAATACGCTAATTTGATCGGCGGCAGAGAATTTGAACCCCACGAAGAAAACCCGATGATGGGCTGGCGGGGGGCATCGCGCTACTACGATCCCAAATATCGAGATGCATTTGGGTTGGAGTGCAAAGCGGTCAAACGAGTCCGTGATGAGATGGGACTGACGAATGTAATTCCGATGATTCCGTTTTGTCGCACGCCTGACGAGGGGCGAAAAGTGTTGGCAGAAATGGCAAAACACGGACTGATTCAGGGCGAAAACGGCTTGCAGGTTTATGTCATGTGTGAGCTACCCAGCAACATCGAACTCGCCGATCGCTTTAGTGAGATTTTTGATGGCTTCTCGATCGGGTCAAACGATCTCACTCAATTGACCTTGGGACTCGATCGCGATTCTGCCCTGGTATCTCACTTATTCGACGAGCGTGACGAAGCCGTTAAACGCACATTACGTCGAGTGATTGCAACCGCTAAAGAATTCGATCGCAAAATTGGCATCTGTGGACAAGCGCCCAGTGACTATCCTGAGTTTGCAGAATTCTTAGTTGAATTGGGCATTGACTCGATTAGTCTAAATCCCGACTCGGTGCTAAAAACGCGACTGGCGATCGCCAAAACTGAAGCCGCTCTTATCAAATAGTCGTGTGTTTTCTCGCTGTAATTAAACGCCAAGATTCCCGGCTCTTTGAAAACGTCGGGAATCTTGACTTTACTAATGAAACAATTACGACGCTACGCCAAAGTATTCAGCTAACGCCTCAGATCCGCCGATCAGTCTGCCATCAATAAACACTTGAGGGGCAGTGACGGCTCCGGTGACACCCCGCATGGCGCGCAGGTTTGCATCACGACCCAAGACGATCTCTTCATAATCCAGTCCGTGGTCGGTCAGCATCGATTTTGCACGGGCACAAAAAGGACATCCTACTTTCACAAACATCGACACGACTTTGGGCTTTTGAGCCTGCGAGTTGATATAGCCGAGCATCGTATCGGCATCTGACACTTTGAACGGGTCGCCGGGTTCTTCTGGCTCGATAAACATCTTCTCGATCACCCCATTCTTCACCAGCATGGAATAGCGCCACGATCGCTTGCCAAACCCTAGATCTGTCTTCTCCACCAACATTCCCATCCCTTCAGTAAAGTCGCCGTTGCCGTCAGGGATGAGGGTCAGGTTGCTGGCTTCTTGGCTTTTTGCCCACTCATTCATTACAAACGTATCGTTAACAGAAATGCAGAGAATGTCATCAACGCCATTCTCTTTAAACACTTTTGCTAACTCGTTATAACCCGGTAGGTGAGTCGATGAGCAGGTCGGCGTAAACGCACCAGGTAGCGAAAAAACGACGATGGTTTTATCTTTGAACAGATCATCGGTGGTGACATCTGCCCAATGATTGTCTTGCCGAGTATGAAAGGTGACATTAGGAACGCGCTGTCCTTCTCGATTTGGCAACATACAATTAGCTCCTCAACTGGTTAGTTAGTAAAGCGTACTCGTAATGATTATGAGTTGTCAAGCAAATGGCTGCCGATTTGACAAAGGCGTTTTCCTCGATCGCG
>JBBRMC010000913.1:0-1726 GCA_038231055.1 Leptolyngbyales cyanobacterium | reverse complement strand
TACGGTGAGTTCGACTCGCAGTCGAGCCGCCGCAAGCTGAAAGGCGCTGATTCCCGGCACCACCTCGAATGGAATGCCAGCCTCGACTAACGCTTGCATCTGCTCTTGAACCGCACTATACAAACTGGGATCGCCCGAATGCAGCCGCACGACCGAGTAGCTCGATCGGACTCGTTCGATCATCAACGGCAAGATTTCCTCTAAAGTCTTGCTAGCAGTCTGAATGATTTCAGCGTCTGATCGTGCCACATCAAGAATTTGCGGTGGAATTAACGAGTCGGCAAATAAAATCACATCAGCTTGGGCAATCAGCTTCTGCGCTCTGACTGTCAGCAACTCTGGGTCTCCGGGACCTGCCCCCACGATATAAACGCCCGCCGATAGAAGGGACTGATTGGGTGGCATTCCTAACACGTTCCTATCAATGAGACGGTTCTGAGGGGGTGGAATTAGGGTCAGGCACCACGTCAGGAAGCGATCGCCGCAATCCGTAGAGCCAGATGAGTCCGATCGTGCCGATCGCAATGCCAACCAAGCTCACCATTTGCGCCGCCCGTAATGAACCTAACATCAAGCTATCAGTGCGGAGTCCTTCAATCCACACGCGACCTGCACTGTAGCCGACTAGATACACCAAAAACAGAGTGCCGACTTTTAAGCGGGGGTTGCCTCGCAGATCTCGAAAAAATAGCGTTATCAATACACCGAACACCATTAAGTTCCACAGCGACTCATAGAGAAACGTGGGATGGTAATATTCGACATTCTCAAAGCCGGGAGGACGACGGGCAATCTGCCTGCTCCCTTCAACTACATAGCGAGGAATAAACAATTTCCACGGCAGATCAGTGGGTGCACCAAACGCTTCTGAGTTAAAGAAATTGCCCCATCGCCCGATCGCCTGACCCAAAATTAGGGAGGGCGCAACGAGATCAGCCAATTGCCAAAATGAAATTTGCTTCAGTCTTGCAAAGATTAATGAGGCAATCACGCCCCCCAAAATGGCTCCATGAATTGCGATGCCCCCTTCCCAAATGGCAATAATCTTTTGGGGCTGTTGGGCATAGTCTTGCCATTGAAACAGCACATAGTAAAGTCGAGCGCTAGGAATCGCCGCAATGACTAACCAAACTGCAAGGTCGCTCAATAGATCGGGGTCAACTCTGCGACGAGCCGCCAGCGACTGAGAGAGGGTCGCCCCAATCAAGACGGCAGACGCAATCAGTAACCCATACCAGCGAATCACGATCGGTCCCCACTCGATCAAAATCGGACCAGGAGACGTAAATTGAAACGCCAAAATAGCAGTGTCAAAGAGCATGAAGACCAAAAAATGTTCGATCGGGCATCAAAACGATACCATCTCAAGCCGTTCTATAGATGAATGCCACGCCCGATCGTATCCCATTCATTGGTGAATGCTGTAGAGACCTGCGGGGAACCGTCTCACTCACTGATTTCGCTATGAGCTACCCTCTGTGACCTTCTTTGTGACCTTTGTGGATGAAAGAATTCTCACTTGATATGGGGTGCGATTGACCCTTGAGGCGTGTCATATCCACCAACCTCGTTCGACAAATTCGCATTAAACGGTAAGCGAATCGTGAAGTGGCTGCCCTGTCCTTCTGATGATGTCACCTCAACCGTGCCAGAGTGAAGCTCAGCTAGGCGGCGAGTCAGCGCTAACCCTAACCCGGTGCCTTCGTGACGACGAGAGAGAGAGCCG
>JBBRMC010000912.1:0-1727 GCA_038231055.1 Leptolyngbyales cyanobacterium | reverse complement strand
TTGTCTTTGAGCGTGTCGAAGTTCAGCAGCGCCAAGGGATGCACTTTGATATGATTGGCGATAATGAATTCAGTCCGGGCGAGTCCTACCCCGTCATTGGGAATCAGCGAGAGTCTAAAAGCCTCGCGAGGGTTGCCGACATTCATCATGATTTTGGTGCGGATAGGAGGCAACGCATCGAGTTTGAGATGCTCGATCGAGAAGGGCAATAACCCGTTATAGACGTGCCCATCATCCCCTTCAGCACAAGAAACCGTGACTTCTTGCCCATCTTTGAGCGTCTCAGTTGCGTTGTCACAACCGACGATCGCCGGAATGCCCAATTCTCTTGCAATAATGGCAGCGTGACAGGTGCGTCCGCCTTGATTAGTGATCACCGCACTGGCTTTTTTCATAATCGGTTCCCAATCAGGATCGGTGCGAGTTGTGACTAACACTTCGCCTTCTTGAAATTCGTCGAGCTTGCGGAGATCCACGATCGTTCTGACCGTTCCCTGTCCGATCATTTCACCAACAGCGCGACCGATTAATAACGGTTTAGTCGTGGGTTTGTCGTTTAATTTATATGTTTTAAGAACGTTGCCAACTTTTTGAGAATGGATAGTTTCGGGTCGCGCTTGAACGATAAATAAATCACCTGTTTCGCCATCTTTTGCCCATTCAATATCCATTGGGCTATCTGTATCTCTCACGTTAGAGTAGTGGTCTTCAATAATGCACGCCCACTCTGCGAGTTTGAGAATTTCGTCATCTTGCAGCGCATATTTTACTTGCTCTGACTTGGGCACCAAAACGTTAGTCGTTGATTTCCCACCGCCGATGTCGTAGATCATTTTGATCTCTTTACTGCCCAGTCGCTTTTCTAAAAGCGGACGAAAACCCTGCTTGAGCGTCGGTTTAAAAACGACATACTCATCGGGATTAACGACTCCTTGCACGACAGATTCGCCCAAACCATAAGCGGCTGTGATGAGAGCCGTGTCTCTAAATCCAGTTTCGGTGTCGATCGAGAACATCACACCCGATGCTGCTAAGTCCGATCGCACCATTTTTTGCACACCGACTGAGAGGGCAATCTCAAAGTGATCAAAGCCTTTGGTGGTGCGATAAGAAATCGCTCGATCGGTAAACAGCGATGCAAAGCACATATGACAAGCATTGAGAACACGATCGATACCGTTGATATTCAAATAGGTTTCTTGCTGTCCGGCAAAGCTTGCATCGGGAAGATCTTCAGCCGTGGCGCTCGATCGCACTGCCACATCGACTCCGCTATGGCGGCTTAGACACGCTTCGACATCATCCGACAGATCGCACATCTCAACCTCAACCCCATAGCGTTGAGACAGTTGCACATAGCTAGAGGTGATTACCTCATCTAACTCTGCCGGAAACGGAGTGTTTAGAATCAGAGTCCGTGCTTGTCTGCCTCGCTCTCTTAACTGGTTGACATCTGACACGTCTAAACCTGCTAAGAGTCTTTGAAGCCGGATTTTTAGCCCTGCTTTTTCGATGAAATAGCGAAACGCATAAGAGGTGGTCGCAAACCCAGTCGGGACATTCACACCTTTAGGAGTTAGCTGTTGAATCATCTCTCCCAACGAGGCATTTTTGCCACCCACTAGTGCAGGCTGGCGGAAATAACTGAGCAGGTCATCGCAGGGCAGGGCATTAAGGGATAAAGTGAACAAGCAACAAGCCATTCTTTTCCCTGATTCGCCCTGATG
>JBBRMC010000911.1:0-1730 GCA_038231055.1 Leptolyngbyales cyanobacterium | reverse complement strand
TGCCTCAAACTCATCGAACCGATAGTTTGAGTGCGGCTTATCGCAATGTCGGCGGGCGCAATCCCAAACTGACCCAAATGGTAATTGCTCAACTAGGAGAAGTTGACAGGATTGGAGAAAACTGTAGATTGAGGAGATGACAGAACTTCCCGACTTAAAGCAACTGACCCCGGAGGCAAAAGATGCCTTGATTGAGTCGCTATGGGAAGAAATTCAGAAATTGCGCAAGTCATTAGAAAAGCGCCCCCAGAAAACCTCGAAGAATTCCAGTCTACCCCCGTCTCAAGGCTTTAAGTCCTCACTCAAATCCACGTCGCAATCGCCGCAGTCATCGAGTCCACGAGACGGGAGTCTGGGGCGAGCAGGAGGCGGTCGCCCCCTCAGTGAGCAACCTGACCGGATAGTCAAAGCCCATTTACAGCAGTGTGGAGACTGTGGGATGTCCCTCTCATCTGACCTCCAGAAATTAGTCCAGCGTTATGAGCGGATTGAGATCCCGCCGATTCGTCCGGTAGTGACGCAGATTGAACGGTATGGTTGTGATTGTCCCCACTGTGGCAAAGCCCAACTGGCTGCGGTGCCCGACTCCTTGGCTCCGGGGAGTCCCTTTGGACAAAGTATTGCCGCTTTAGTGACCACTTTGCGTTACAGCCATGCGATTAGTTATGCCCGGATGCAGCAATTGATGCAGGAGGTGTTTGGCTTAGAGATTTCAGAAGGGGCGATTGCCAATCTGTTGTTGCAGGTCAAACAACAATTAGACGAGACTGTGAATGGAATTGTGACCCGATTAAGACAGGCACGGGTGATTGGCAGTGATGAAACCAGTGCGCGAGTCAATGGCATCAATCAATGGGAATGGACGTTTCAAAACGACGAGGTTTGCTTGCATGTGATTCGTCCCAGTCGGGGGGGAGACGTGATTGTCGAAGTCCTGGCAGGTCATTGTCCAGAGGTGTGGGTTTGCGATTTATTCAGTGCGCAGAGAACCCATCCTGCCGAAGCTTGGCAGGCATGTCTAGCCCATCAGTTGCGCGATTGTGAGTACGCCATTGAAGCCCATGATGAGATCTTTGCCCCCCGGATGAAACGTTTACTCCTCTGGGCGATTGCAGTGCGTTATCGTTGGGAGAAATTAGCAGAATCGACTCGCTATCAATATCTTTGTCGTCTGTATCGGCAATTGGAAGAAATTTTGGCACTCTCTCCGACCCAGACCGATGGTATCCGACTGCAAAAACGATATCGAGGTCTGCGAGAAAATCTGTTTCTCTTTCTGGAGGATATAACCATTCCTCCGACCAATAATGCCAGTGAACAAGCGTTACGACTGAGCGTGATTTTTCGGAAGGTGACAAATGGCTTTCGCTCCGACTGGGGGCGGGATCTGTTCGCCAATATTCGTTCGATTGTCAACACAGGAAAGCGTCAGGGTCTGTCTGCTTTCCAAGCCATTTCTCGTGCTTTAGATCCCGCTCAATCCTTATTCCCACTGAGTTGAGCAATTACCTTCACTCTTACAACAACTCAGCAACCCTTTATGTGGAACAGCGATCAGATTAAACTAGCTCAATCGGTTGCGGGTCAATTAGAAATTGCTATTTATCAAGCAAACCTTTACCAACAGGTGCAACTAGAATTAGAGGAACGTCGCCGCATTGAGATTGCTCTGCGAGAAAGCGAGTCTCGATTTAGAAATATAGCTAACCAAGTACCTGGTGTGATTTTTG
>JBBRMC010000910.1:0-1740 GCA_038231055.1 Leptolyngbyales cyanobacterium | reverse complement strand
CTATCGCCGCGCCTTTAAAGAACTGCGAGGACAACTTCCTGAAATGAGCTTCTACGTGTACGATACTTGGTCACTCGATCAGGTTTTACCCTGGAGTCATCTGCAAGGACCGTTACCGCAAGCCACGTTGCAAAAACATTTAGGGACGGCGATCGAGCAATTTACTCAGCCTCCACAAGAACTTCAGACTACAGCTTGTTCATAGCGGTTTGCTTGAGAATTCGCTTATGTTTTAGAGCTGCCCCTGCTCCCAAACACGCACCTAACGCCAAAAGCCCCGCAACGGGGGATGATTCTGGGATCGATTTAGATTTCAGCACTGAGTAGGCATACTCGCCCAAAACCTCGTGCCCTTTGGTGGTGGGGTGAAGCGGGTCCCAAAACAAATAGTTTGGCGCGTCTGTAATGGGATTGCAAGGGCTAGAAGGCGGTGGCGCAGTCGGAAAGAGCAGCGTAGCGGGTAAACACTGCTCGGTTACGTTGGTGAACCCAAAACGACTAGGATTGGAGATCACCTGGTTAACCAGATCATTCACATCAAACGGAATGATGTTAACGCCTAACGTTGAGGGTAAAGTGCCCAAGGTTTGAGCTAGAGCAGTGTTGTGGGCACCACTCAATAAACTCAATCCCTGAGACCGTGCCGCATCTCCTCGCGTCAAAGGAAGCTTACCGAGATCGGGCAAATTGGCGATCAAGAAGTTTTTTGCTCCACTGCTCGCCAGTTTTGTGACGGCTGTGTTGAGATTGACGATCGCGTTTCCAACCGTTCCTTGAGGGTCAGTAAGATCAGGATTTAGATAATCATTTGCGCCTGCCCACAAAATGTAGAGAGCATCCTGATCAGGAGCCGGATTCTGACTTTGGAACGTATTAATCTGTTGCTGCAAGCCTGGTAGCTGAATTCCTAACAATGGGTTCAGACCATTCTCTTGTCCTGTGGTTGCCCCACCATACGCAAAATCATTACTGGTACCGACCCTAAGACCTAAATCTTTTGCGAGATATTCAACCCAAATAGAGCCGTTAGAAAAGCGTCCATTTGCATACCCGATCGACAGACTTCCATCAGCAGCAGGAATAACGGGAGGTGGAACGAGTCCTTTTGTGTCTCGCAACACATTTCCCACATCAGAGAGGCTATCACCAAACACATATAATTGGCTGAAGCTAGCTGCTTCGGCTGTTTTAGGAAGCGATATCAGTGCGGCGATCGGCAATGCCGCTAGCGAAAGAACCCCCGATCGATCCAAAAAAACTTTAAATAGAAACACAGATTTTCTCCTGTGAGCTTCAAATAAGTTGGATACTCACTCTAATTACGCCAGGGTTTATCTCTCTACGGGTTAGTCTTCACGAAATCTTTATTGAAAGTGGAAAAACTACTGAGTTGTGCTACGTTACCTCACGCTCCGAAGTGATTCTTTGACGCTCTCTCTCAGTCTTCTGTGCAGAAAAACAAAGAAGAATACAACAGTCTCTACAATAAAGTAGTCTCAAGTCACCAATTGGCTTTCGTCTGCCGTGATTTCCTGCCTAGTCCTCTATTCACTCCCTCCTTCTTGGCTCCCCAACCTTACAGATACGTCACTCCAACCGTTGGGCTACCAGATTGGAGTCGTTTTAGTCTGGTTAGCGATCGTCGGTTTACTGGCAGAAGGAGCCAAGCGCTTTGGCAACGCGGGAACCGAAGTCATTCGCAAAGTGGTTCACATGGGCACAGGAAACGTGATTTTGATT
>JBBRMC010000909.1:0-1741 GCA_038231055.1 Leptolyngbyales cyanobacterium | reverse complement strand
AGCTCAGGGAAGAGTAGACTCTATTTCGCTAGAAGGGCAGGGTTTAACAATCCAGGAAGACATTCGGTTGGAATCGATCGAAGTCCAAACCGATGAAGTTTCGATTAATCTTTTAGGAGCGATTTTAGGAGACATTAAGCTCGATCAACCTGTTGATACCACTGCGCGGATTGTTCTGACTCAATCCGACATCAACCAGGCGATGAATTCAGCTTATGTGAAAAACAAGCTGCGTCCCCTAGACCTTGATGTTGAAGGAAAAAGAGTCACGATCGTAGTCAAATTTCCCCTAGAGATTCGCTTGTCAGAAGTCGGAAAAATGCACCTTAGTGGAGCCATAGAGTTGAGCGAAGAGGGCAAAACTCGCTCAGTGGGCTTCGCGGCTGTCGTCTGCCCCCGCACTGACACTCAGCCAATCTTGCTCGAAACCTTCTGCTGTGTCCCTGGGCAGGGAGTCTCGATTCCCTTAATAATTGCTCTAATGAGCAAGGCTCAAGCGATCGTCAGTCAACCATATTTTGACCTAGACGGAATCATTCTGCGAGTCAAAACCCTGCAAGTCGAACCTGGCACCTTAACGATGGAAGCTGAAATTAGAGCAAACCAAATTCCCTCTCTTTAGATAGATAGAAGATCAGTCTTTGTATAGATTTTTCTTCACCTGCTCTTATAAATTTTCTTTACATTTATGGTGATATGCTTCCTCTCACTGGGAATCTTAGCAAAGACACTTTAGGTTAAGACAAACCCAGGCGATGAGCCAAACTTCAGACGTTGAGATGACCTTCTTCTTTCAGAAGGGACTGTATCTAAACAAAACGAAAGCTTACGAGACCGCCATTCACAGCTACGAAGCTGCGCTGACTCTAAACCCTGACCACTCTGATGCCTGGTATAACCGGGGCAATGCTCTCTATCATCTAAAAAAATATGAAGAGGCGCTTGAGAGTTATAACCAAGCCCTCGCTTATCAGCCTGGGTTTCCAGAAGCGTGGAACAACCGGGGCAATGCTTTGGATGAACTGAGTCGCTATGAAGACGCGATTCACAGCTATAACCAGGCAATCAAGTTTAAGCCAAACTATTACTGGGCATGGTATAACCGGGGCATTTCACTGAGAAACCTGGGGCGCTATCAGCAAGCAGTCGATAGCTACGATCGTGCCATTGAGTTTAAGCCTGACTATCATTGGGCATGGTATAGCCGAGGGCTAGCCCTTCGGAAACTGGGCAAGCTCGAACAAGTGATCGCCAGTTATGACAAAGCGCTAGAGTTTAAGCCCGATTTTGAAGAATCGTGGACTAACCGGGGCAATGCCCTTTATCACCTGGGGCGACACGATGCCGCGATCGCTAGCTACGATAAAGCCCTAGAACTCAAGCCAAACACTCCAACTCTTTGGTATAACAAAGCCTGCTGCTATGCCATTCAAGGCGAAGTTGATCTGGCATTTGAGCATTTGGAGCGGGCGATCGAGCTAAACCCCGATGAATATCGCGAAATTGCTCAAACCAACGCCGATTTTAACGAACTTCGGCAAGATGAACGCTTTTTCCTGCTGCTAACCGCTCGATATCCTGGAGAGGCATAAGCCAAGCCCGATATGCAACTTGAGGAAGGCTTGTGGGAGGCAAGATACCGATGGGGCAGATCGTTATCGCTGCTTAGTGTGTATGGGCAACAAATCGCTAAGTATGAGCAAGCGTTAAGGGTTGAGCCAGATAACGTCGATGCGCTGGT
>JBBRMC010000908.1:0-1747 GCA_038231055.1 Leptolyngbyales cyanobacterium | reverse complement strand
TGGAATGCGATTAGGCTCGGCTCCTGAAGTGATTGCTCACGGCAAGACGGGTTTCTTGTGTGACACCGTAGATGAGTGCATTGCGGCTCTCAGTCGCCTTGGAGAACTCGATCGAGCCGATTGTCGTCAGCACGTCATCGATCAGTTTAGCGTTCAGAAAATGACGGACGGCTATGAAGCTGCCTATCTCCAGGTTTTGACTGGAAAATTGACGAGTAAAAACGGTCGTGTGCCTAGTTTGCTGAGCGCTAATAGCCAGAACTAAGTGAATCGGACGGTTCACTTTTTTTGTACCTGTTGATGAATTGGCGATCGTGAGTTTGCAGTTGTGGTGGTTAGTCGCCTGTTTCTAGAGTCCGATTTGGATGAGTGAGTGGATCACTCGTCGATCGTGGCTAACCACTGATTTATGAGGTGAAAATTATGGTGCTTTTAAGCGACAAGCGAAATGCGTCAAGTTCCACTTTTCCTGAGTCTCCCTTTATTTCAGCGCGTTCTAAAGTTCCCAATCGACAAGCGATCGCGCTAATTTCAGATCATGGTGATCCTGCCGCCGATATTGGTCGAGAAGAAGCAGGTGGACAGAATGTATATGTGCGTCAAGTGGGTGAAGCGCTAGCAAAATTGGGCTGGCAGGTCGATATGTTTACCCGCAAGACCAAAGCCGATGATGCCACGATCGTTCAACATTCTCCTTATTGCCGCACGATCCGCTTAACCGCAGGACCTGAAGAATTTATTCCCCGCGATCGTTTGTTTGAATTCATGCCAGCATTTGTCGAGGCGTTTCAAACCTATCAAGCTGAGCATCACTATCCGTTAATTCATACGAATTACTGGATGTCTGCGTGGGTGGGTTTAGAAGTGCAAAAAACCCATAACGTTCAGCTTATAAACACCTATCACTCATTGGGTGCGATTAAATATCAGTCGGTGCCAAACCGTCCGGCGATCGCTAACACTCGCTTAGAGGTTGAACGACGGATCTTAGAGCAAGCCAACTGCACGGTTGCGACCAGTCCTCAAGAGCAGGAAGCTTTGCAGACGTTAGTTTCTAGTCAAGGGCACATTGAGGTGATTCCGTGCGGGACGGACATTGAGAATTTTCATGTGATTCCAAAATCGGAGGCGCGATCGCAGCTAGGATTCCAACCCGATGAGAAGATTGTTCTCTATGTCGGACGCTTTGATCCGCGCAAGGGAATTGAAACGCTAGTTCGTGCTTGTGCTCAACTCAAAGCCAGTCCTGCTAACGTCCGGTTGGTGATAGTGGGTGGCAGCGATCCAACTCAATCCGACGGCGAAGAACGCAACCGAATTGAACGCCTTGTGCAAGAGTTGGGATTGTCAGATCGAACGACCTTTGCAGGTCGAGTTGGACACGATCGCTTACCGCTCTATTACACGGCAGCCGATGTGTGTGTGATTCCTAGCCACTATGAGCCGTTTGGCTTGGTGGCGATCGAGTCAATGGCGTGCGGAACCCCGGTGGTTGCGTCTGCGGTCGGCGGATTAAAGTTCTCGATCGTGCCAGAAGAAACGGGATTATTGGTTCTGCCTCAAAATACGAATGCGTTTGCGGAGGCTATCGATCGTATTCTCGGCGATGACTTGTGGGCGACTAAGCTAAGGTCGCGAGCTTCTGAGCGAGTGCAGCGAAACTTTAGCTGGTCGGGTGTGGCGGCTCAGTTGAGTGATCTCTATCGGCGTGTCTTGGCGCAATCGATTACCGATAAACTGTTAGCGC
>JBBRMC010000907.1:0-1748 GCA_038231055.1 Leptolyngbyales cyanobacterium | reverse complement strand
GATCGCTAAACGTTGCATCATTCACACCCAGAAACATCATACGCCGCTGTATACTGTTGAATCTTTTCGATACCGAGATGAAGTCGTTGCGACCAACGGAGAAAATAACACCTACCACGCGGGCGCTTATCTAGGCGATGGACTGCATGAAGGAGCGATCGTATCTGCCTTTCGGGTTGCTCAACTGATTGGTTAAGCCCTGACTCTATTCAGAAATGACGATCGCCCTCTTCGAGTCAATGTATGAACGATGTAAATCGAGTAGGATCTGTGACTTCTTCAAGAAATTATAGATATAGAGACTTTCACTGACATCACGATTTATCTCGTAATCAACCGATTCAATCAGTAAATCGAACGATCGCTCTTCACAGTATAAGCAACACCATCTTTAGGATCTCCCAACAATATTGCCGCGATCGCTCCGTTTTTCGCAAGAGACTGCAACTTAGCTCTGAGACTTGCCCATGCCCACATCACTTATTGTCTGCTCCAATCGACGGTATCACTTATGAGCATTTCTCTGAAGTTTAAAAAGTTGAAACGTCTTAGCTTACCCAAGCTAAATCCGTGGCTGGTGGGCTTACTTGTATTGGTCTCGGTGAGTGGCATTAGCGGTGTCGCTTACAACCAGCTTGTTGTAGTGCCCAAACAGCAAGCAAAAAACAAGGTGCAAACAGCGACTGTCGAGCGGAGCAATCTCACGATCGCCGTTTCCGCCAATGGAACCGTGCAACCTGAGCGATCGGTAAATGTCAGTCCTAAAACAATGGTGATTCGGGCACCTTTTAGCGGAGTTGTCGCCCGGAAGTTTGCCGATCCGGGTGCGTTTGTCACTCCGACTACGGCAGGCAGCGCAGTCACTTCTGCTAGTTCATCTTCGATCTTGTCTCTTGCCTCCACAAATCAGATCGTTGCCCAAGTTGCAGAAGCCAATATCTCCCAAATTCGCATGGGGCTATCTGCCACGATTCAAGCGGATTCCTATCCCGGCAAAACTTTTACCGGACAGGTTGTGCAAATTGCCACTCAGTCGGTTGTGGTTCAAAACGTAACCAGCTTTGAGGTGAAAACATCAGTGCCCGATCCCGAATATCTGCTGCGATCGGGAATGAATGTAAATGTGACGTTCAACGCTGGGGAGTTGAAAAATGTGCTGGTCGTACCAACTGGAGCGATCGTGCAGCAAGACAATGCTCAGGGCGTATTTGTTGCCCAGGACAAAGGTGATCCAGTCTTCGTGCCGATCGTCGCCGGGACAACAGTGAATGACAAAACCGAGGTCAAATCTGGTTTAACCGGAACCGAACAGGTTCTACTCAGATTTCCACCCGGCACCCGTAGGGTTTCTAAACTAAATGGTGGCTAACTTAGATCTTGCACCCGCCTTTTTGCTGCGTTTTCGTCCCGCCCGTGAATGGAATTCCGGGCTAGCCTTGCGAAGTCCGTTTCAACGGACTGAATCCCTCAATCCCTCGTTCAGTCCCTTGAGGGGGCTTCGCACCGTTAGACCATGTTCAATCACGGGCGGGTGAATGCTAGCCACGAGGGCGTTTTAATCGGGTGCCAGATCTCAGCTAACGCTCTACGGTAGTCCTAAAAGAATACTTTCTGTTGCTTCAATCCGTTTCCTACCTGGAAGTTCTTATGGCAAAACAAAATAGAGTTTTAGCGCAGTTTTTTAAGAGGTTATCTTATGGTGGTTTCCACTCTAGAACATGATCAAGAGCTTAATTACTCCGCGTTAG
>JBBRMC010000906.1:0-1748 GCA_038231055.1 Leptolyngbyales cyanobacterium | reverse complement strand
TCTTTGGGCAATGTGCTTTCAAAATGATGTCGGTTAAACAATCCGGTTAGTTGGTCTTTGAGCGCCTGTTCTTCGAGTTTGGCGTGCAGTGACTCAATTTCGAGCAATTGACTTTGTAGCCGATCGTTGGCTTGTCTCAGTTCCGTCTCGATTTGGTAGCGATGGGTGATATCTCGAAGCGTCACCAGCCGTCCAACTAACCGCCCTCGCCGATCGTGCAAGGGTGAAATTCGCAAATCTACATAGCAGGGTGGTTGGCGATCAAGAACAATCTCGAATCTCGAATCTTCATTGATCTGGTAGAGCAGACAATCTGTCCAAGCTGCCAAAATCTTGGTAGCATCTTTGCCCAAACTAGCCTTCACATTCAGCAAACGCTGCGCGGCGGGATTAATTTGTACTAAACGATTGTGAACATCGAGAACGAGGACTCCATCTCGCATATTCCCAACTAACAAATCACAAGCGATCGGAATCAGGTCAAATATCCGAAAGCCCAACAGACCTGTCGAAAACGCTAACCCAGCCACCATAAAACTCATGGGTACAATATTGAGACCGGGAGGCGTAAGTTTGAGTATA
The DNA here is from genome assembly GCA_038231055.1 of Leptolyngbyales cyanobacterium. Lineage (GTDB taxonomy): Bacteria > Cyanobacteriota > Cyanobacteriia > Leptolyngbyales > Leptolyngbyaceae > Phormidesmis_A. The sequence goes on along the minus strand of JBBRMC010000906.1, from coordinate 1,166 downwards.
TATAGGATGCTACCCACCATCGGACACATCGCACCCAGAAACAACGCAGCCGATAGCTGACGGTAGAGTGCCGAAAAATTTAGGGCAGATTTAGCAAGCAAGAAAGTGCCGTTCACCGTATATGCATAGACGCAAGCCATCACCCAAAAGAAGCCAACCCCATGCTGATAGATGATGGTATTGCTGCCTGGGGCACCGGGCATAAATCCTGTCCAAACTAGATGGTGCCATTCGTTAGTAGCAACCATCACCGCATTAAAAACAGGCAAAATCCATAAGAGTGTGGTCTGGCGAGGGGGCAGCCGTTCTTTTTGGTACGTGAAGCAACGAGCAAAAATGACGAAAAACGTCATCAAGCAGCCAGAGCAGACGTATTCTAGTTTTGACCAAAAAATTTTATCGAGAAGGTCAATCGCTGCTGCTTCTAACGCTGCAACCATTGCATAGCTAGAGATAGCCGCCATCAAACAAACAAACGAGCGTTTAGCAGGGACGGATTGCCGTCGCCAAGCAGCAAACCCATTGAAGGCAGAGATGATTGCGGTCGCGCTGAGAATAGCAAAATGGGAGGTGTATTGAAAACTCATTGCGACCCAAGTGATGATGCGCCATTCTCAAAAGAATACACTTAGAATTCCTGTGGTAGCTAAAGATCCTCAAGATAGCGTTGTTTTGATGGCTTGCCACTCTAATTCCGTTAGCGATCGTGTCTCAAATTCAATCTCAAAGCAATTTACTGCCGCTTCGGTTAAAGCGTTGACGATAGCGTTAATCAGCGCGTCGCCTTTGAGGAAAAGCGGGAGTGTTGGAATCGGCGACTCTGAGCCGAATAGTTGATTGAATAATTCCTCATCTGGTTCTAATCGCATCGATCCGTGTTGCAAAATTGCGTTCTCCTTTCGCAGTTGAGCACTGCCGATGAGCTTTGCGCCATCAGACATGACTAAATCTGCAACCGTTGCCGTCCCAAAGCAGTTGGGATTTTGAATGTAGTTGCGTCCTGCTTGTCCGTAATGAAGCTCTACGTTGAGCGATCGCCATCCCTCGATTAGAAATTCACAGATAGTTTGATAGGCTTGTATTCGATTGCCCGACAATTCTGAGGTGATCACAGCGTAAGTCAAATCTCCCTGATGCAAAACGGCGCGTCCTCCACTGGGTCGGCG
>JBBRMC010000905.1:0-1753 GCA_038231055.1 Leptolyngbyales cyanobacterium | reverse complement strand
TCTAGAAATGCGTCGCCGTATTGGGAGAGTTTACGATCGCCCACACCCGAAATCTCTCGAAACTGAGCGCGTGTCTGGGGCTGCTGTTGCGCCATCAATCGCAAACTCGCATTCGAGAAAATCACATAGGGCGGCACCGCTTGTTTGTCTGCCAACTGCTTCCGCAATTTTTGCAGTAAATCGTAGAGTTCTTCGGTCTCTGGAGTGTTGAGATCGGGTGTTTTTGTGACGCTGAGTTTCTGCTTGAGTTGCACGACAGCGATGTTGACCGTTCGCTCTTTTCGCAAGACTTCCCAACTCAGATCATTTAGTTTTAGAACCGAATAGCCATCGGTGGCTTCTTCGACTAATCGCTGATGAATCAGCGATCGTCCTAACATTCGCCATTCTTCAACACTGCGATCTTTGCCGATGCCATAGGTCGAGAGTTTGTCATGTCCATTTTTGATAATCCGCTCTGCTTTTGAGCCGCGCAACACGTCGATCGTGTGTGCCATGCCAAAACTCTGCCCTCGTTGAGAAAAGCGAGCAATGCAAGAGAGAAATTTTTGAGCCTCGATCGTCCAGTCTTCGATCGGTTTGGGATAGCGACAGTTATCACAGTTGCCACAGTTGCCCGGAAAATCTTCGCCAAAGTAAGCAAGCTGAATCGTTCGTCGGCATTCGGTCGCTTCTGCATAGTTAATGACTCGGCGTAACTGCTGCGTTGCGATTCGCTGTTCATCTGCTAATGGCTCGCCTGATATCGGATCGACTTTTTGACCAATCAGAAACTCGATCGTCTTAATGTCACCCACACCAAAGTAAAGCGTGCAGTGCGACGGTTCACTATCCCGTCCGGCTCGACCTGATTCTTGGTAGTAGCCTTCGATGTTGCGAGGCAAATCATAGTGAACTACAAACCGTACATCCGGTTTATTAATTCCCATTCCAAACGCGACCGTTGCCACCATCACCCGCACATCATCTCGAATGAACCGAGTTTGATTTTCGCTGCGTGTTTTGTTATCTAATCCCGCATGATAGGGCAGTGCAGCGATGCCATCTTGTTTGAGTTTTCCTGCAATTTCTTCGACTCGTTTGCGACTGAGACAATAGACAATGCCTGACCCTTGACTTTGGCGAATCTGCTGCACTAACTCTCGATAGGAATTACTCGTCTTTTGACGAACTTCATAATATAGATTAGGACGATTAAAACTCGCAACGTGAACGCTAGGAACACGCAATTGCAATTGCTGAATGATATCGTGACGAACACGCTCCGTTGCGGTTGCCGTCAACGCAATTACAGGCACATCAGGATAGTGTTCACGTAAATAATTTAACTGCCGATATTCAGGACGAAAATCATGTCCCCATTCAGAAACGCAGTGAGCTTCGTCGATCGCAAACGCCGAGATGCCCACGCGATCACGAATATGCGGCAACACAGAATTCAAATAATCTTCACTCAACAGCCGCTCAGGAGCGACATACAGCAGCTTAATCCGACCTTCCATCACGGCTCTGCCCCGCGATCGTAGCTCGTCAGCCCCTAAACTACTGTTCATAAACGTCGCCGAGATGCCATTGTCTTGCAGCAGCGTCACCTGATCTTGCATCAGCGCAATCAGCGGCGACACCACAATCATCAACCCCGGTTTCAGCAGTGCCGGAAGCTGAAAGCACAGTGATTTACCACCCCCAGTCGGCATGACGACAAGCTGATCGCGATTCTCGATCGTCTGCTCAATAATCTGACGTTGACCGG
>JBBRMC010000904.1:0-1756 GCA_038231055.1 Leptolyngbyales cyanobacterium | reverse complement strand
TGATTGGGTGTCGATTGACATTGGCAGCACTCCCACACTGCCGCAGGGGATTAGAAAAACAGAACATAGCGTCGCGGCGAAACCCGTACAGCAGTTGTTGGTGTGGTGGAATCGATTGACCGATTCTGTTAAGCAAAACTCTGAGAAACCCTTGACCCTCGGCATTGTCGGCGGTGGAACGGGTGGTGTTGAGTTAGCGCTCAATATGCAGCATCGCTTACACGAGATTTTGCAACAAGCCCGACAGTCCAACGATCGGCTAACACTGCATCTCTTCCACACGGGGGCAGAGCTAATGCCCAAACACAATCCTTGGGTGCGGCGTTATTTTCATCGCCTACTCACTCAACGAGGAATTCACCTCCATTTATCTGAACGGGTGCATGAAATTCAGGCGGGACGGGTGATCACCGAGTCGGGTTTAGAAATTCCTTGTGATGCAACGGTTTGGGTGACGCAAGCATCGGCTCCTGACTGGTTAAGCAAAGCAGGTTTAGCCGTCGATGAGAAAGGCTTTATTTTAGTCAACGATGCCTTGCAGTCGGTGTCTCACCCTCACGTTTTTGCGGCGGGAGACATTGCCACGATGGTCAACTACGATCGCCCAAAAGCCGGAGTGTTTGCAGTCCGACAAGGAAAACCGTTGTTCAAAAATCTGCAAAGCATCATTCTCGATAACCCTCTCCAGTCTTACCATCCGCAAAAGAATTATCTCAGTTTAATCGGCACCGGAGACCAGTCTGCTGTCGCCTCTTATGGGGCACTTGGTTGGAAGTCGTCGCTGTTGTGGAACATCAAAGACCGCATCGATCGCGCCTTCATGGGACGGTTTCGAGACCTCCCGACGATGGCGGAAACGGGTGCTGTCACCAATCCATCCGACTTGTTAGCAACCTCCCAAATTCCACCGATGCGATGTGCAGGATGCGGCGCGAAAGTCGGTGGCAATACCTTAGAGCGATCGCTAAAACGCATTCGTCAAGATCACCCAAATCTCATTCAATCCCAAGACATTCTCATCGGATTAGATGCGCCGGACGATGCTGCTGTGGTGCAAGTCCCGATCGGAAAGGTCTTGGTGCAGACGATCGACTATTTCCCCGCCCTGCTGAATGATCCGTTTTTGTTTGGTCAAATTAGCACTCATCATAGTTTGAGTGATCTGTTTGCGATGGGAGCCACGGCTCAGAGTGCGTTAGCGATCGCCACTATTCCCTACGCCACAGCCGCCAAGCAAGAAGAAACCCTCTATCAGCTATTGTCTGGCGCGGTCAAAGCCCTTGAGCAAGCGGGTGCCGTCTTGATTGGAGGGCACACTGTTGAAGGGGCAGACTTGGCTTTCGGATTGTCTTGCAACGGATTTGCCGATCCGTCTCGTCTGCTGCGAAAAAGCGGAATGCAGCCCGGACAGGTTCTTATCTTGACGAAGGCGATCGGCACCGGAACCCTCTTTGCAGCCGAAATGAGGGGACAGGCAAACCCGCGCTGGATTGATGGCGCGATCGCGTCAATGCTGATTTCTAACCAGCAAGCTGCCACTTGCTTTCTGGCTCATGGCGCAACGGCTTGCACCGATGTCACAGGCTTTGGCTTACTCGGACACCTCGCTGAAATGATGCACGCTTCTCAGATGTCTGTCACCCTCAATCTCTCCGCCGTACCAATATTAGAAGGCGCACGTCAAACTATTCGCCAAGGAATCTTTAGTTCTCTCCATCCTCAAAATCTGCGGTCAAATTCAGCGATCGCCAACCTC
>JBBRMC010000903.1:0-1759 GCA_038231055.1 Leptolyngbyales cyanobacterium | reverse complement strand
TGATTTAGTGCTGATGGATATTCGTCTGCGGGGTGAGATGGATGGCGTAGACACTGCCGAAAAGATCCGCCGAGAGTTCAATCTTCCCGTTGTTTATTTGACAGCACACGCGGACGAAAACACCTTGCAGCGCGCAAAGATAACTGAACCGTTTGGCTATATTCTCAAACCATTTGAAGATCGAGAGTTGATTACTACGATCGAGATTGCTCTTTCTCGTCACAAAGCCGAAGTTGCCATTCAATTAGCGCTTCAAAAAGAGAAAGACTTGAATCAACTCAAATCACGATTTGTCTCGGTGGTGTCCCATGAGTTTCGCAATCCTCTCAATGCAATCCTTTTCTCCACTGAGCTTTTAGAGCGCTATGATGCTGAGCTATCAGCCGAGCGCAAGCATGGATATTTGCAGCGCATTCAAGTGTCAGTGCGGCGAATGAATCAATTATTAAATGATGTTCTGACGATTGGGGAAACCGAATCGGGCGCTTTACCATTTGACCCTCAGCCGATCGATCTTCTTCAGTTTTGCAAAGATATAATTGATGACCTGCAAGTGAGCCAGTCGCTGCCTTGCCCCATCCAGTTTTCTCACAACTACACAACTTTTTCATTGTTAGAAGACTCCTCTTTTCCATGCTTAGACGAAAAGCTTTTAAGGCACATTTTGACCAATCTGCTGTCAAATGCAATTAAGTATTCTCCCCAGGGTAAAAACATTAAATTTATATTAAATTACACTAAGAAGGATGTTATCTTCCACATTCAAGATTACGGCATTGGGATTCCAATTAGTGACCAATCGCGGTTGTTTGAATCCTTTTATCGCGCCAGCAATGTTAAAACTATTCCTGGAACAGGGCTAGGATTATCTATTGTTAAACAATGTGTAGATTTACACGGGGGCACGATCGAAGTAATCAGCGAAGTCGAGACAGGAACAACCTTTATAGTCACGCTTCCGTTAAAGCACTGCCAGTCACCTTATGAAGAAGATTTTAGTCATTGAAGACGAACAAACGGTTCGAGAATCGATTTTAGACCTGCTAGAAGCGGAAGGCTTTAGTGGTCTGGGTGGCGAAAACGGTAATGTTGGTCTGCAACTCGCTCGCGAAAATCATCCCGATTTAATTCTCTGCGATGTGCAGATGCCTGATTTAGATGGTTACTCAGTCTTAACCAATCTCCGTCAAGCGACCAACACGGCAGACATTCCCTTTATTTTTCTCACGGCTAGAGGAACGAAGGCAGATATCCGCTACGGAATGGAGTTAGGCGCGGATGATTATCTCACTAAGCCGTGCACTGCCACCGAACTGCTAGGTGCCATTTCAGGTCGGCTTGCTAAGCAAGCAGCGCTTTTAGAGCGATATAACAATCAGACAAAACCTCAGATTCAACCCCTCGATCGGGCTGCGGGTCTTAGCTCTTCTCAGCAGCCAACCGTTGAAACGAACCATTCTTCTTCCCGCGATGGATTGCTCAATCATTTTTATCAAGAGCTACGCAATCCTCTGTCTAATATCAATATGGCGCTTCACTTGCTCAAAACAGCTCCGATCGCTAACCAATTTGACACTAACGTGGTTACGATTCAACAAGAATATGGGCGAGAACTGGCAATTCTTCAGCAAGTCTATAAATTGCAAGATCTGCTGATTCCAGAGAGTGCTACTCTCCTTCAGACCTGCAACTTAGTCGAGCTGTTTGAAACCGATTTGGACGCACCGGACTCCAATAATTGAACGGTCGCTCCTCGTGG
>JBBRMC010000902.1:0-1760 GCA_038231055.1 Leptolyngbyales cyanobacterium | reverse complement strand
TTCTCTGGATATGATGCAAGTTGATCGCAGAGAAAAATATGACGAGATGCGTAGGCTCTTGAATGAGAAACAGTGGAGGCACTATCTCGCTCTGGAAGCCAAAGAACGAGGCAGTGTCACTCTTGTCGCTCAAGAGGCGGGCGTCTCCCACAATACGGTCCGGCGCGGGGTCAGAGAAGTGGAAGCAGGAGAAGGCTACACCCCAGGAAACCGACAGCGAGAAAAAGGGGGCGGACGCAAAAAGGAAAGCGAGAAAGATGCCACATTGCTTTCTGATTTGGACTCGCTTCTTGAGCCCAGAGGCGATCCAATGAGCTTGCTCAAATGGACGAGCAAGAGTGTCGCGCATTTGAAAGCCGGCTTGCACGTGATGGGACATACGATTGCCGATACAGCACTGCGCGACGTGTTGCTCTCACTCGGCTACTCGCTTCGGGCCAATAAGAAGAACGATGAAGGAACCTCCCACCAAGACCGCGATGCTCAATTTGCCCAGATCAAGGAGCGATGCGAACAGTTTGAGCAAGAAGGCAATCCGATCATTTCAGTGGACTGCAAGAAAAAGGAACTGCTCGGCACGTTCAAAAACAATGGACGAGAGTGGCAAGCCAAAGGAGAGGAGACGAGCGTGAATGTCTACGACTTTCTTTCGCTGGCCGATGGCAAGGCCATCCCCTACGGCATCTATGATCTGATCCACAACCGTGGGTTCGTCAACGTGGGCATCGATCATGACACGGCGCAATTTGCGGTGGAAAGTATCCGGCGATGGTGGCAGCAGTCGGGCAAGGCACTCTTTGCAGGCAAGAGCGAACTGCTCATCACCGCCGATGCAGGCGGTTCCAATGGGGTCAGAAATCGTTTATGGAAGCAGAAATTGCAGGAGTTTGCCACCTCTGAACACCTCACGATCACAGTGACGCAGTATCCGCCTGCGACCAGCAAATGGAACAAAATCGAGCATCGACTCTTCTCCTTCATCTCGATCAATTGGCGTGCCAAACCGCTGACGTCCCTGGAAGTTGTGCTCGAACTCATTTCCCACACGACGGACGACCACACAAGGCTTAACGGTGACTGCAGTCAAGGATAGCCAGACCTACCCCACTGGTCTCAAAGTGACTGACGAAGATGTGGCTCGCCTCCATCTGTTGAGAGATGCCTTTCATGCTGAATGGAACTACACCATCAAACCACAAGAGAGATGAGTAAGTTATTTACGTGTGCCCCCTTAGTACTATACTTTGCCTAAGTATAACAAAGACAGTCCATGATAATACCTCAAGGTGCCTACTTTGCAGTAAATCAATGCCAAATTTGAGTTTTGTCTCCTACTGTGAAAAAGAGCTTTCTATAAAAGTAACATCTCCGTCTCATTAAACCAACGTTTTGTGAGACAATAAAATTTGGATAATCACCCAGTTAGTAGGTTGTACATGTGTGAAGAAGTAAGAATCATTTGAGGATTAATAAAAATTTTCGTCGTACATAGTATACTTGATAAAAGAAAATATCTCCTATAATCTTCCATTTGTATGCTATTTCGCATATATTATGAGTCTTATTCCTTTTTCAGTGCATGAGTAGAACTGAAATTCATTTCGTCTCGTGTGTCTCCTGTAAGCGTTTTCGTTGTAATGAAGTTGATTAACACTTGTAGATATGTTTATCACAAGCACTCCTTTTTTAATAAGAAAAAGTTTACCTTCTTTTTTAAGAGGGCTTCGTTTGAGAAACGTTTAGAAGCCTTTGCGGCTTTG
>JBBRMC010000901.1:0-1761 GCA_038231055.1 Leptolyngbyales cyanobacterium | reverse complement strand
GCGTAACGCTCACAACTTCCCGCTGGACTTGGCATCTGGTGATGCGGCTCCTGTGGCTCTGTCTGCTCCTTCGATCAACGGTTAATTCCCTGGTGTGAATTAGTCTCACCCTGAAAAGCCCTCCACTCGCCTGGAGGGCTTTTTACTTTTGTGGGTGTGGTTTTAGATACTAACTAGCGATCGCTACTCTAGCTTTAAACCATCGATCAATTAATAGTTGTATGTTGGTGGAACATTTTTCTACTCTGTAGGTCTTCTCTAGCAGAAGAAAGTTTACACCGTGTCTATATCTGCGACCCCATGGGGTTAGGTTAGAAGACTATTCTACGTATTATGTGAGTTTAAAATTGAAATGAACGTTTTACTCTTGTATCCTCTCTTTCCTAAAAGCTTTTGGTCATTTGAGAAGACTCTGGAGTTACTGGATCGTAAAGCCATGCTCCCACCATTGGGACTAGTCACAGTTGCTGCAATGCTGCCGCAAGAGTGGGAGTTTAAGTTAGTCGATCGCAATGTTCGCCAAGTTACGGAAGCAGAGTGGGCTTGGGCAGATTTGGTGGTTTTGTCTGCGATGATTGTGCAAAAAGAAGATTTGCTTGAGCAGATTCAAGAGGCAAAGCGTCGCAACAAGCAAGTTGCCGTAGGGGGACCGTATCCGACCGCGTTGCCGGATGACGCAAAACTGGCAGGTGCTGATTATTTGATTTTGGACGAAGGAGAAATTACGCTGCCTCTATTTGTCAATGCGATCGCACGCGGCGATCGCTCTGGCATCTTTCGATCGGATGGAGTCAAACCCGATGTCACCCAAACTCCAGTGCCGCGATTTGATTTGCTAGAGTTTGATGCTTATGCTGAAATGTCAGTTCAGTTCTCGCGTGGGTGTCCCTTCCAGTGCGAATTTTGTGACATTATTGTCCTCTACGGTCGCAAACCCCGAACCAAAGCGCCTAGACAACTCCTAGCAGAACTTGATCGCCTCTATGAGCTTGGCTGGCGACGCAGCATTTTCATGGTGGATGATAACTTTATTGGCAACAAGCGTAACGTCAAGCTGTTTCTAAAAGAACTTCAACCATGGATGGTGGAACATCATTATCCTTTTTCCTTTGCTACGGAAGCATCAGTTGACTTGGCACAAGATCAAGAATTGATGGATGCGATGGTGGCTTGCAACTTCGGTGCAGTCTTTTTAGGCATCGAAACGCCCGATGAAGAGAGCCTTGCGCTAACTCAAAAGTACCAAAATACAAGAGATTCACTAAGTGAAGCAGTGAGAGCTATTACCCGCACAGGACTACGAGTGATGGCAGGATTTATCATCGGGTTTGATGGTGAAAAGCCGGGAGCTGGGGCGCGCATCGTCAAGTTTGTAGAAGAAACGGCGATTCCAACTGCGCTGTTTAGTATGCTGCAAGCGCTTCCCGACACTGCCCTTTGGCATCGACTTGAAAAGGAAGGACGCTTACGCAGCAAATCTGCCAACATTAACCAGACCACGTTGATGAACTTCGTACCCACACGACCTTTGGAGGGCATTGCTCAAGAGTATGTCGAGGCTTTTTGGGAACTGTATGACCCAGAACGGTTTCTCGATCGTGCCTACCGTCACTATCGCCTTTTGGGAGAAGCCACTTATCCAAACAAGGGCAAAGCAACTCGAAAGAATGTGAATTGGGTGATGCTCCGAGCGCTGTTGACGATTTGCTGGCGGCAGGGCATTAAGCGCAAAACTCGCTGGCAATTTTGGCGTAATTTGGG
>JBBRMC010000900.1:0-1764 GCA_038231055.1 Leptolyngbyales cyanobacterium | reverse complement strand
CGCCCGATCGAGTCAGTTCATCTTGCGCCGCGCATCCGCTTTCAGTGATAAAAACGGGCAGATCAGGACGATTTAGGGTTTCGCTAACGTGACGAATGCCCCAATAGAGGCTTTCTGGCACAATCTGCAACCACGGCATATACATCGCTGGATAGCCTTTTGAGAAATCGATCCACTCACAGCCTTGAGAATTATTTGCAGCCCGAATGTAAGTGCCTGTGTAAATATTTAGCCCCAGCGAATCGATCGGTTGATGAATAATTTCTAAATCACCACTCTGAATGTCAGGGGCATCACGACCGAGTTGTTCTAATAACACCGGGCTGTATTCACCTGTAATCGCAGGATAAATCATTCCGCCATTGCCGCAGTGATACGGAAAGGCTTGTTTAGCCGCCTCAATGTCAGCCGCAGATTCCGTGAGAGGGACGGTAATGCCAGGATTATCGACTAGCGCGATCGAGCAGGGAACGGGAGACGCAGCTCGAATTGCCTGACATCCCAACCCATGCGCCAATAGAGCGTGATGAGACGTTTGCCAAACTTGTTTCTTTGATTTCACACGAGTGCCGGGGGCGTGTTTTGGCGTTTGATTTACGTCATACCCCAGGTGAGTAAAGCAAGATATCTCGTTGAGCGTCATCCAATGCGTGATGCGATCGCCTAATCGATTGACCACTATCGTCACATAATCCGCAAAATCCTCTGCGATCTCTCGACTTTGCCACGAGCCATATCGGTCTTCTAGCGCTTGAGGGCTATCCCAATGAAATAGGGTGGCGTGGGGCGTGATGTGGTGCGATCGTAAACAATCCACCAGTCTGCTGTAGAAGTCAATGCCCGCCTGATTTACGGCTCCTCGCCCATCGGGAATGATACGACACCAGGAAATGCTAAAGCGATAGTGCTTAATGCCCAGATCTGCCATCAGCTTGATGTCTTGCTCATAGCGGTGGTAGTGGTCACAGGCGATCGCCCCGGTGTCACCGTTGAGAGTGCGTCCTCGTTTGGCGCTAAAGGTGTCCCACACGCTCGGCTTGCGCCCGTCTTCTTTGATGGCTCCTTCGATTTGATAGGCGGCAGTTGCGGCACCCCACTCAAACATTTCTGGAAACTGATAGCTAGACATCGGTTGTGTTTGATGGTGGTTTGAGAGCGGCTCGACTCATGAGAATTAGCAGAATGATCAGGCTGGGCAAAAGGATCAGGGTGAGGACGATCGGAGTCGTGGGCGCGATCGCTAGCAAAGGCGCGGCGTATTTGATCAAGAGGGAGAGGGCGATCGAGAGCAGCAAAACTTTGAGAATGAAGATAAAGCTATCCATGCAGGCGATAGGTCAAACAATTAGCTTAGGTTAAGTTAGAAAGTCAGCGTTGCTAAATCTGGCTATGGGTCGCCTCTAGTTAGTTGACTTTAACGAGTCTTTGCAGAGAAGTCAAAATTGGCGACGGGAAGGTGCAGAGTTTACTATTACTTCATCTCGACAAGTCAATACGTTCCCTCAACAATTCGATGCGTTCTCCTGACAAGTCAATACGTTCTCCTGACAAGTCAATGCGTTCCCTCAACAATTCGATGCGTTCTCCTGACAAGTCAATGCGTTCCTTTGACAATTCGATGCGTTCTCCTGACAATTCAATATGTTCTCTCGACAAGTCGATACGTTTTTCTGACAAGGTGAGATTATGGCTGGCTCATCTCAAACTTCTGTGGCATCTGAATTGGTTAGGATATTAATTTTATTTGCACAAGAGCAAATTTAT
>JBBRMC010000899.1:0-1769 GCA_038231055.1 Leptolyngbyales cyanobacterium | reverse complement strand
ATGTTGTCAAACTGACTAAGGGCAGTCGCGAGAATTTTTTGTGGGCTTTGGCTCGAAAGGTCTGCATCGAGGCTTGCAATATCCAGGTTATGACTGGGTTGCGCGGTCAACTGCGCCATGATTAGTGTTCTCCGCTGATCGTCTGAATTCCATCCTTTATTCTATCGGCTTCTCAGCACCCCTGTGTTTTTGAGAAACGCTCAAGTGAACTATACTCAACTAATAGCGAAAATCGGGACATGATCTAGCCTCCAAGCTGAGAGCTAAACTCAGCAAGGTAATCTATAGCGTCATCAATTGCTAAGTTATTTTCAAAGATAGATCAGTGACTATGCCAATAGAGAGAATACTAAGTAGGTAAGTGGAATTAAATGTGAGATGGATGTAGGTTGGGTTGAGGGACGAAACCCAACACCCGCATGGGTTACGCTATCGCTGACCTATCCTACAAATAATGGTGCCTCCCTAACTTATGATGAAAAAGTGAGTCAGCAAAACCGGGTTGTAGTCTGTTAGGAGAAAGTCAGTGAGGTCAATTAGAGGAGCGCAAAATTTCTCCAGTTCAGAGTCTCGACTTCCTAAGCCTCGATCGCTAAGCAATTTCAAACGAGTCTCTCAAACTGCAAGCCTGCTTATTATTCTCATCGGCTGTTGCACGTTGCTAGGATGGCAGCTTAATCTGACAGCTCTCAAGAGTGGGATGCTTGGTGCAACCACGATGAAAGCTAACACAGCGATCGCGTTCATTTTGACAGGCGGATCGTTGTGGTTGTTAATCAACCGATCGTTTCCCCACCGGATGTTGATTGCTCGATCGTTGGCTCTAATAGCATTCCTGATTGGGGCAATCACGCTTAGCCAATATTTATTCAACTGTAATTTGGGCATTGATCAACTGCTGTTTCGCGATCTGTCACCATCGCCAACAATCCCTTATCCCGGTCGTATGGGAATGAATACGGCATTAAACATTTCGCTCATAGGGGCAGCGCTCCTGCTAAGCAGCCGTCCGACTCATCGCACAATCGGTCTTGCACAGTTTCTTACTGTCATTGCTCTTCTTTTGTCTCTACAAGCCTTGATAGGGTATGCCTATGGAGTACACGTATTCTATAAATATAGTATTCACACTGCGTCGATGGCGATTCATACGGCGTTATCGTTTTTAACCTTAGGAGTTGGCGTTTTATTCGTTTATCCCGATCGGTCTGTGATGCAGACGGTTACGGGGTCGTCAATGGGAAGTTTGACGGCAAGACGACTATTACCGATGGCGATCGTGTTGCCATTTGCGTTAGGTTGGCTGATTCTCAGAGCGCAGCAAGTCGGGTTTTATGAGCCAGTCTTTGGGATGTCACTTTTAGTGATTATGCTAACGACGATCATTGCAATTTTACTTTGGCGTAATGCGATTTATCTCAATCGATTAGACCGCGATCGAGATTACTTAGTCGCTGCCCTGCAATCGACCAATCAACGACTAACCTTTACGCTCGAAAGCACCACTGACGGGTTCTTTGCCTTAGATCAAGACTGGCGATTTATTTACTTCAACCCGCAAGCAGAACACCTATTGCAAACGTCGAGGTCAACCCTGCTAGGGCAAGTGATCTGGGAGAGCTTTCCAGAGATGAGGGAAACGGCAGTTTATGACCAGTTTCAACAGGCGATCCTAGAACAAAAATCGGTTGAATATGAGGTGTACTACAAGCCGCTGAATCTATGGCTTGAAGTTCATGCCTTTCCGTCGCTAGAAGGGCTTGCCGTTT
>JBBRMC010000898.1:0-1769 GCA_038231055.1 Leptolyngbyales cyanobacterium | reverse complement strand
AGTCCAATATTTTTGTATGAGGTCTGAGATACTCTCGATCGAGCCTTTCAATGAGTCACTATCGATAATTTAATTTATTAAGAACCGTATATTTCTGTAAAAATGCGTTAAGTTGTAACAGTCTACACAAAAAACTAGGTGATTTCATGGCTGATATTGTTGATGTTGCTGTTAACGCTGGTTCTTTCACCACCTTAGTTGCTGCGGTCAAAGCTGCTGGTCTAGTCGAAACTCTGAAGGGTGCAGGTCCTTTCACTGTCTTCGCGCCCACCGATGAAGCATTTGCTAAACTCCCAGCGGGCACCGTTGAAGGGTTGCTCAAAGATCTTCCTAAACTGAAGAAAATCTTGACCTACCACGTTGTCTCAGGTAAAGTGATGGCGGCTGATGTCGTTAAGCTGAAATCAGCAAAAACGGTTGAAGGCTCAGAAGTAAAAATTGATGCCTCCAACGGTGTCAAGGTGAATAACGCTACAGTTATCACTCCTGATGTTGCTGCTGACAACGGCGTGATTCACATCATTGATACCGTGTTGCTTCCTGCGTAAATCTACGCTTGGATGGCACTAACATTAAATAAGTGAGTAAGAGGCAGTAGCAATTAAAAGTTACTGCCTTTCACTGTTTAAATGTAGTTGTCAATCCTACCGCTTAGTAAAACAATGAAGTCTACAGGTGAGATTTTGGTGGTTGGGGGCGGTGTGATCAGCTTGGCGATCGCCCTAGCGCTAAAACGACAAGGTGCCTCGGTGACAATCGTCAGTCGCGATTTCACTGAAGCTGCCACTCATGCCGCCGCCGGAATGCTTGCCCCTCAAGCCGAACGCATTCCCCCCAGCCCGATGTTAGATCTGTGTCTCCGCAGTCGGGATCTCTACGCCGACTGGACTCAAAAATTAGAAGAACTCACTGGGCTGAATCCGGGCTATTGGGCGTGTGGAATTTTGGCACCTGCCTATCAAGAGGATGACATCAATCATCAAAACTCAGAATCGGTTCGGCTCGATCGTGCCGCTATTCATCAACGTCAACCGGGGTTAGGCTCAGAGGTTGTGGGCGGTTGGTGGTTTCCTCAAGACGCGCAGGTAGACAATCGATCGCTGGCAAAGACGCTGTGGGTTGCTGTTCAAGAGTTGGGGGTTGAGATTAGAACGGGGATTACCGTCGAGAAAATTGTGCAGAACGGCGATCGGGTCTCTCATCTTCAAACCTCTGCCGGAGACTGGCAAGCCGATCATTACATTCTGGCAACCGGAGCTTGGTCACAGAGCCTTTTGCCGATTCCTGTGACTCCCAAAAAGGGACAAATGCTATCAGTGCAGATGATGCCCGACTCGATGCCCTTAAAAACTGTGCTGTATGGGTTAGACAGCTATATTGTGCCTCGACAAGATGGACGAATTATCATCGGCGCAACGAGCGAAGAGGTTGAATTTACTCCCGGCAATACGCCTCGTGGAGTCCAGAGTCTTTTGTCGGCGGCGATTCGGCTCTATCCGGCATTGCAAGATTATCCGATTCAAGAATGTTGGTGGGGGTTCCGACCTGCTACTCCAGATGAATTGCCGATTTTGGGGACAAGTCCCTATCGAAATCTCACTCTAGCAACCGGACACTATCGCAACGGCATTCTTCTGGCTCCAATAACGGGTGCATTGATTGCAGAGTGGGTACTTCATCAGAAAGCAGATCCGTTGTTAGACTCATTCCATTGGTCACGATTCATGGCGTAAAGAACCCAATCAATGCCGTGATACTCAACCGTTTTT
>JBBRMC010000897.1:0-1770 GCA_038231055.1 Leptolyngbyales cyanobacterium | reverse complement strand
TTTGATGATCTGCGACGCGTCTTCGATGGGGGAATCCTTATCGGCGACGTGAAGTTGTTCGAGATGGCGCTTGACGTGTTGCAAGACATTGGCAGCTTGGGTCTTGCGCTGCTGTTCGAGCATCATGTTGAGGTATTCGAGCGCTTTGTCGTGCTGGCCGATGTGTTCGTGGGCTTTGACGAGGGCGGCCAAGACCTCACGTTTACTAACTTTTAACGAGGCTGCACAGTCAAGCGTGCTCGTTAATCTTGAAACACCTACATCCACTTCCCCAGAAAATACTTCAGCAAGCCCCTGCGCAACCGCTGCTGAAACACTTGTGCGCGGCGACTTTGATAATTCGGAATAATGACGTGCAGCTCTAGCATGCTCGCTCGCGCCTTGGAAATCGCCCGCTTCAATTAAAAGCCGAGTGAAATAATTTTCAGCCAAAACGCGATTGACAATAGCGTGTGCATCAGTGGGGTTCGTAGAGAGTTCTATCGCCTTGGATATGGCTAGCAAGCCCTGCGGAATCTCATCAAGACTGAGATAGCATCCGGCAATATTTGTGTGCAATGGAGCAATCGCTGGCACCAACTCTTTTACCAGTCTAGTAAATTCCAGTGCGCGAGTAAAACAGGCGATTGCCTCTTTAAACAATCCACTATAAAAAAGTGCGCTGCCTAAGTTATGCCAAACTTTTCCCTCCCGCGCGGGATCTATGCATTTTTGCGCGAGGGACAAGGCATCCGCGTATGCCTCCATTGCCAATGGAAGATTCCCGGTATCCGCCGCACAAATTCCAATCATGGTGAGCGCGGCAGATGATGCGCTTGAATCTGCCAGCGCCAATGCCAAGTTGCGAGCTTTGCGCGCAACCTCTAACCCTCGGCTTGCATCACCAGAGACATAAAAAAACCTACCCACGTTCAGAAGTAGTTGGACTCTTCTAGGTTCGTCACTACTCACAAAATCAAGTTGAGTAATCAAAGCTTCAAGACGAGCTAGCTCGCTGCAAACACCTATTCTGAGCGCGACCGAAACTAACGTTTCTGTTTCTTCCAGCAACGCGTTGGATTCTGCAAATGTTAATTTTGAAATAATCACTTAGTTTCTCCTTGCTATTCGACGTAAAAGCACAGTAATCTCCGAGTGCGTATTAAATAATACACAATTTACTCGATTTAACTTATCTACTTACTGGAGATCGCCATGAGCAAAGACGTCGAAATTCAAGAATTCAATGTTGATCCTTTACAAGCTGCTACCTTGCAAAAAGTTGTGTTCCTCGACGACCTAACGCTCGCCATAATCGGCGGCGGCGACATGACGGTAAATTTCTAATTAACGTTTAATTGCTAATTATTTCTGGAGAACAGCATGGGCAAGCAACTTGAAATTCAAGAAATCAATTTCGATGTAACTGAGATCGCTGAGGCGCAAAAGATTGCGCAACTCGAGGACCTAACACTCGCCATAATCGGCGGCGGCGACATGACGGTAAATTTCTAATTTGAAGCTTCAGCTATATTGTAAAACGCTTCGAACCATTGCTTTAAATCGGTGAGCTCAAGCCTTTAGCTCAAGCCTTTAGCTCAAGCCCTCAACTCAATCCTCCGCACCCCGACCACAGACTCCGCACGATGGCTCACCAGCACAATGGTCGAAACGGTTGAAGCGAGGTTGCTTCGAATCTGGCTTTCTTGTCCGGCGTCGATTTGATCCAGGGTTTCGTCGAGGAATAGTACTTGAGGGTGGCGGTAGAGCGCGCGGGCTAACAGTACCCGC
>JBBRMC010000896.1:0-1778 GCA_038231055.1 Leptolyngbyales cyanobacterium | reverse complement strand
AGCGATCGGGCGGTTTTTGTTGGCTCCGCTTAAGCTCAAGCAACCGACTCCTGAAACGTTTCGATTAGCGATGGAAGCGGCTGCCGATCGAGAATTTATTCAGATGCGAAAAGGGGACAAACTGCTCGAATCAGTCGTCGGAATTGCGCCCCTGTTAGGTCTGTTAGGCACCGTCACCGGACTAATTGCCACCTTTGCAAACCTGAAAATTGGCGGCGGCGGCACCTCTGCTGACACCACAAAAGCCGCCGCAGGTATTGGAGAAGCTTTGATCACAACCGCCACTGGAATGATCGTAGCGATCGTTTCTCTAGCCATTTTTCGAGTCATGGTGACCTTACAATCTCGCCAAATTGATTATTTTGGCAGAGTCGGCAGCGATTTAGAACTCATCTACCGTGAAGTTTGGTATGAGCCAATGTTTCACCGCGCGACACAGCCTAATCACGCAGAGTATTCTACTACAAGCAATGTTCGGCTTGATAGCTAACAAACTCATTCTAAAACGCGTTTATAAACGCTGAAGTCAACCTATCTAAAACGGTGTGAGCAATGCGATTTAAGTCACAGCAAAAAAAATCAGAGATGCCAGAAGTTAATCTGGTGCCAATGATGGATGTATTAATGACGATTTTGACATTCTTCATCATTATTGCCATGACGTTGACGACTCAGCAAACGGTCAATGTGACGCTACCAAGTGCCAGTGCGGGAGCCGTTGAGTTAAAAGAACCCGATCCATTAATCATCGGACTCAATCTTCAAGGCGAAATTTTGTTAGAGAGCAAGACGGTTTCTCAAGCCGAGCTATCTCAGCAAATGCAGTCTTATTTGGTGCAAAATCCCAAGGGGGCTGTGATTCTAAAGGCGGCTGATAAAATTCCCTACGATCAAGTGGTGAAGCTGCTGGGAACCATGCGAGATGTAGGGGGCGATCGCGTGTCATTGGCGATCGACGCTAACTAAAAACCTCCGAATTCTTGAAGAATTCGGAGGTTTTGCTTTCCCGACTGCGCCAAACTACTACGATCGTAGATGCCCCGTCTTTGGTCGGCACTAGATGGAGATAAAACGGTTTAGAACCGCCTTTTTTAATCTGATACAACTCTCCTCCCCCGTAACCACTGGCGATCGGCGTTGACTCAAATCCGTTATTTTGCAAGCTGCCGCTGAAAAAGCTGATGAATAGCTTCGATGGCGTTTATCCCGAAACAAGCTTGAGACTTTCGACTTCTGGATTAGTCTCTGCGGCGACTTCAAAGCCTTGGGCATCGGCTCCGCTTAAACTGGTAAAAAACGCATTGGGATTAGCAAAATTGTCCGGGGTCGGGTTGAGGTCACTCGACAACTCAGATCCGCTCATCGACTGCGAGAGTTGCGACAAAATAAGGTCGAATTGCCATCAAAAATTAAGCTGAGAAACTGTTTCGTGCCCTCTTTTGAAATCTCGTAGACTCTACGATCGCTCTCAGGCGGACTCGGCTGAACGGTGTATTTTTTGTTGGGCAGCGGAGTCAAGCGTTACGGGGCGGTGAGCGCTGTTTATAAGAATCGTGTGCCCCCCATTTCGACAACCGCCTGATGCTGATGAGCAACAATTCCATGAACAAGTCGAGACAATGGCAGATCAAGCCTTCGATGATCAATGTACAGGTGCAAATCCTCGGTATCCGCTCATTCGGGATCTTAAAGAACTTTACATCCTGGCTTATCGCGGCTGTCGCACCGATGCAGTGCTTTACGATACCGAAGTTTCTCCGACAAAACTACCTATTCTT
>JBBRMC010000895.1:0-1778 GCA_038231055.1 Leptolyngbyales cyanobacterium | reverse complement strand
TCACTATTACAAAGAGAATCGAGCGTTTTTAGAACCGTTTGAGCCGATTAAGCCAAAAAACTTCTATAGCCGAGAATTTTGGTCTCATCAAATTGATAAAAGTCTGATTGAGTTTAGCTACGATCGCTCTCTGCGTTTATTCATCTTCAGAAAAGATCAGCCTGATAAAATTATTGGCGGCACTAATTTCACCCAAATGATTCAAGGCGTGTCTCATTCGTGCTGTCTTGGCTATAGCCTCGCTGAATCTGAACAGGGACATGGCTATATGACGGAAGCCGTTCAAGCGGCGATTCAATATGTGTTTGATGACTTAAACATGCACCGAATTTGTGCTAATCATATGCCTCACAATCGCCGCAGTGCCAATGTCTTAAAACGGCTAGGGTTTGTGGTTGAAGGCTATGCGAGTGACTATATTTTAATTAATGGCAAGTGGGAAGATCATATTCTCACCAGTTTAACCAACCCCAATTGGGTAGAGCGATAAAAATGGCTGGAATCGGAGAAACTATCGCCGCGATCGCCACTGCCATCATTCCTAAACAGGGCAGCGTTGGCATTGTTCGGCTATCGGGTGCGGATGCGGTGACAATCGCTCATGCACTCTTCCACGCTCCCGGTGATCAGGTTTGGGACAGCCATCGAATTCTCTATGGCTATGTGCGCGTTCCGCAGTCACAGCAAGTGATTGACGAAGCTTTGCTGTTGGTGATGTTGGCTCCTCGTTCTTATACTCGCGAAGATGTCGTTGAGTTTCACTGCCACGGTGGGATTATGGCAGTTCAGCAAGTGTTGCAGCTTTGTTTAGAGCAAGGCGCACGACTCGCACAGCCTGGAGAGTTTACGCTAAGGGCATTTCTCAACGGACGGTTAGATCTCACTCAAGCTGAAAGCATTGCTGATTTAGTGGGGGCACAGTCGCCTCAAGCAGCTCAAACGGCATTGGCTGGCTTGCAGGGCAAACTCGCTCAACCGATTCGACAATTGCGGACGACCTGTTTAGATCTGTTGGCAGAAGTCGAAGCTCGGATTGACTTTGAAGAAGATTTGCCGCCGCTCAATGAGCCTGAGATTCAAGCCCGATTAGAAACCCTGTTGGCAGAAGCGACGAAGATTTTAGCCACCGCCGATCGAGGAGAACTGCTGCGATCGGGCTTAAAAGTCGCGATCGTGGGTCGTCCTAATGTGGGCAAGTCGAGTCTCCTCAATGCCTGGAGCCGTAGCGATCGGGCGATCGTAACGGATCTTCCAGGCACCACTCGCGACGTGGTGGAATCTCAACTCGTGGTCGGTGGCATTCCAGTCCAGGTGCTTGACACGGCAGGAATTCGAGACACAGACGATCGAGTTGAGAAGATTGGCGTAGAGCGATCGCGGTCGGCGGCGCAATCAGCCGATCTGATTCTATTGGCGATCGATGCCCAAGTCGGTTGGACAGATGCCGACCATGAAATCTATCAACAGGTGCAGCATCGTCCGCTCATTTTGCTGGTGAATAAGATTGATTTGGTTCAGAAAAGCTCGATCGCCTCACTCAATTATCCGGTTGAGATCACTCGCATTGTCAAAACTGCTGCCCCGCTCAATCAAGGCATTGAGGATTTAGAACACGCCATTCTCGACGCTGCTCACGCTGGAGAACTGCAAGCCACCAGTCTGGATCTCGCCATCAACCAACGCCAAGCCGCTGCCCTGACCCGCGCTAAAGCCTCGCTTCAACAGGTGCAGGAGACGATCGCGAATCAACTCCCGCTTGACTTTTGGACGATCGACCT
>JBBRMC010000894.1:0-1779 GCA_038231055.1 Leptolyngbyales cyanobacterium | reverse complement strand
TCAATAATGACGCGATCGCCGACATGATAGTTTGCCTGAATGTCTTGCGCTAGATTCCCCCACCCGACAACCTTCAGCGTCACCGGAGGCTCTTCGGGGCGCAACCCCGCAAACTGAACTCGCATCTCAGCGATCGGCGTTTGATTATCGGGCGTAAAGCGGAGTTGAGGCTCTTGAATGATCTCAGCCATCAAGATGCAGTTATTCATGGGTTTCGTCCTTTGTCTTGAGTCGATTGTCTTCTGTGAGTGAGCTATTTTAATCGATCCTCACTCCGCTTCTCAATTTTAACCACTGGTTCACCCACTCCACTCCAAAACTGCCCATTAGTACACACTTTCCATTTTGATTTCTTCGACTCCCTGCTCTTGATACACAAACTCCTGCACTCGCAGTCGATATTCACGCAGCGTTTCATCGACCCAGCCACGATCGGGGCTATTCGCGTAAATATGCACCAACGGTTCTCCTGCGTCGGGCAAAATTAACACCCAGCTATCGCGTTGATGATTAAAGATTTTCACCCCGTCGATCAACTCTAACGTCTCGACGGCATGACTTTCGACCAAGTGACGCATTAAGGCTCCCTTAACCGTCCAGGGACATCGAACTGAGTAGGTTTTGTGAGAAATTCGTGGACAGTCTGCCCGAATCTGCGCTAGCGTTCTCTCTTGCAGGCTCAACATCTCAATCAGTTTGGCAATGCAAAACATCGCATCAAATCCGGGATGCAGTTGCGGAAAGATAAAGCCCATCTCACCACTGCCGCCCAACATCGTGCCAGGATTGGTGTGACAGGCTTCCATTAACGCTGTTGGGTTTGCCTTAGTGCGAATCACTTTGCCATCGTGACGACGAGCAATCAACTCGACTGCGCTCGACGCGTGCACCGGAACCACGATCGTCCCTCTGGGGTTTGAGGTCAAAATCATATCCACCATCAGCGCCGTCAAGATCTCGCCCCGAATCGGACTGCCTGTTTCATCGACCAGAACAAGCTGTTCCCCATTTCCAGAAACTTGAACACCGAAGGTCGCCTTGAGCGCTTCGACCACATGACCGAGTTGATTGAGCAAGCCTTCTCGATCGGTGTTCGTTGGAGCCGTTTGCGTCAAGCTCGCATTCAACACGACTGCATCACAGCCAAATTTTGCCAGCAGTTGAGGCAAGACTGCCCCCGAAACAGCATAGGCATAATCAATCACCACTTTAGAACTGCTGTGCTGAACGGCGTGCAGGTTCAGGTGTTTCTCAAACCCACGACTGTAGAGATCGATGGCGTGATTAACCAGCACCACATTGCCAATTTCTTGAACTTGCGCTCGCCTAAAATCTTCTTTAAAGAAGGCTCCCTCGATTTTCTTTTCGATTCCTTTAGAAATATTGATGCCGTTGTGATCAAAAAATTCAATCAAAATGTGATCAGAGCGCTCTGGGTGAACGCGGACATGAATTCCACCCACAATATTCATAGTGGGCACCACTGATCTAGCCACCGGAATCGACGTTGCTTCTAAATTTTGGACATTGATCCCCACAGACATTAATCCAGCGATCAGCGATCGAGAAACCATCCGAGAGATCGGACGCTGATCGCGTGACACCGTAACATGAGTACCCGATTTTAGTGTTGAGCCGTAAGCGGCACCCAACTTAACGGCAAACTCTGGAATAATATCGACGTTTGCGAGTCCTGACACGCCGCGCTGCCCAAAGAGATTGCGGTGAGCAGTATATCCCCAAATCAGATTCGTGTTGAGCGTTGCCCCTGCCTCGACG
>JBBRMC010000893.1:0-1785 GCA_038231055.1 Leptolyngbyales cyanobacterium | reverse complement strand
TCATATGGGTTCGCGATCGTTGAATAGTTTGCCCAAGCTTCGTCTCTTCATCTCCCATGAGTCGGTAGGATTAGAGAGAAGTCGCGATTTGATGTTTGATGCCTCCTAGCAAATCTGTAAATCCTTTGCTTAATCTCAATTATGAATCGGCTCTAGAAGTATTGGGGGACGATTTTTTTGATGTCGTCGCGGCGGCTGAGTTTCCTCAACAGATTTTGCGGTTTCGCAACAATGAGGTGTTGACACAACTGGGGCTGGCTCCTGAACTGGTTACAGATGCCGACTTTATTGAGGCATTTGGCAAGTTTCAAGGGCGGCAACCGTTTCTGGCACTGCGATATCACGGCTATCAGTTTGGAGAATACAATCCCGCTTTGGGAGACGGCAGGGGCTTTCTTTATGGACAAGTCAGAGGCATAGACGGCGAACTCTATGACTTTGGCACCAAAGGATCGGGGACAACGCCCTATTCGAGAGGAGGCGACGGACGGCTGACGCTCAAAGGTGGCGTGCGCGAAGTGTTGGCATCTGAGATGCTGCATCGTTTTGGGGTTAAGACTTCTCGGTGTTTGAGTTTGGTTGAGACTGGGGAACCTCTCTGGCGAGGTGATGAGCCGTCACCGACTCGATCGTCTGTAATGATTCGCTTCAGTCGTTCGCACATTCGATTTGGCACCTTTGAGCGATTGGGAACGCTCGATCGCAAAGACCTGATTGCGATTTTGCTAGATCATGTGATTGAGGTTTACTATCCTCACTGGGCGGGAGTGCCCGATCGTTACGCCAGATTCTATGCAGAATTAGTGCAGCGAGTTGCAGAGCTCGTTGCCCAATGGATGTCATCTGGCTTTTGTCATGGGGTTCTCAATACTGACAATATGTCGGTCACCGGAGAGAGTTTTGACTACGGTCCGTTTGCCTTTATCGAGACCTATAATCCTCAATTCACGGCTGCTTATTTTGATTATTCAGGGCGCTATTGTTATGGCAATCAGCCGTCAATTTGTCGATTAAATTTAGAAATGCTGCAAGCTCCTCTCAAGCGAGTCATTGATCTGGCAGAGATGGAACATAGTTTATCGAAATTTGAAACCTATTATGAGCAAGCTTATCAACAAAGAATGCTCGATCGTCTTGGGTTTAATCACTTAGAAAAATCCCTTTCAAAAGAACTGGTCGAACACACCCTTCAGTTTCTCAAACAGTCGCAGGTTGGCTACCATAGCTTCTTTCAAGAGTTGACCACACAGTTTTCTAGACCTTGGCGAGAGTCGGCAGGTTGCATTTTTAGCGAGTTAGACATTTCTGATGAATCGCTTCAAACCTGTTTTCAAACCTGGCAAAAAACCTATCATTACGCTCTAAATCAATTGCCTGAGAATGAGATGCTAGAGATTGCAAATCGGCTTTGTCAGCATAACCCCAGTGTGAACTTGATTAGACCCACGATCGAAGCCATCTGGCAGCCCATCACACAAGATGATAACTGGATGCCTTTTGATCACCTGCTGACTGAGATTCAAGCCCGACCCTCTGTTAAAACGTCTATCTAATCATCGATTCAGTCATGATCGAAGCGCCTGTATTTGTCACATCAAGGCTGATTGTGCGTCTCTTGTCACAACGCGATGTTCCTGCGGTTATTCACTATTACAAAGAGAATCGAGCGTTTTTAGAACCGTTTGAGCCGATTAAGCCAAAAAACTTCTATAGCCGAGAATTTTGGTCTCATCAAATTGATAAAAGTCTGATTGAGTTTAGCTACGATCGCTCTCTGCGTTTATT
>JBBRMC010000892.1:0-1786 GCA_038231055.1 Leptolyngbyales cyanobacterium | reverse complement strand
GTGCCGCCAGTCTAAAAACTCAAATCCAGGGACTTTTAGTGAGCCATTTTTTAATAAGTACAGCATTTCTTCAGTGACCGGAGTTTGTGTAAAAATCTTGGTCGCATCATCGGTGACGATCGTCACTTGATGACCTTCCATAAATAAGCCGTTGCGGAGTTCTTTGCGATAGCTCCAGAGCGATGCGTTGACTCGTGCTGCCATTTTTGCCCAAGTGCGAAGCGCGATCGGGTCGCTCTGTTCATCCAAATCAAAGTCCACTTCTTTTAAGAGAGAAATGTTGTATTTAACGGCTTTGGTCATCGATTGCGCCACGTCTCGATAGTTGCAGCTTCCGTTGCCAATCTTGACCGGACTGAAGTGCGCGCCCCACACAAACCGAGGCACCGATTCGCGCACTCGTGCCAATGCCTGACGCGATTCTGAATCGGGCGTGACCCCCTGGAAAATGCCAAACACTGCTTTAAAGTGTCCGCGAACGTCGATCGAGACTCCCGTTCCGATCGTGGGGGTTGACAGCACAATGTCATAGTCGGGAATAATTTGATTCAGCCGATCGACCACTCGAAACGCAGGATGTTCGGGGTCAGCAACACTTTCACTGTCGATTCTCAAAATACGCTTATCTGGAAAGCGTGACTTTAGATAAGTCTCTAAGTTTTTAGAACTCCATTTGCCTTTGACCTTTTGAGAATCGACACAGACAAACACGGCTCCGGTTTTGATTACGTCTTCCATTCGGGCAACGAGCGGAGCGGGATTTTTGGTGTCGTAAAGTGACACATCCCATCCCAGTTCGGGTTTCCATTGGTTGGTGACGAGCCAGGGCGCGATCGGAAATTCTGCTAGTCCTTTTAAGTAATCTAAGCTGACATCTGATAAATCAGCATCTTGGGCAATCAACAGTCCTTGTGTCGAGAGAACGATCTGCACCAATTCCCTCAGCGTTTCTAAAATTCTGACTCGTTGGTGGTAGCACGTCAAACTGTTGAGCGCGTGCCAAAGCACCTGTTCGACCTCATCGAGAATGACGATCGCGCCCTCCCAATCTTCAGGGTTAAATCGCGCTTTTGATCCCGAATGCAGTGAGTCGATGCACAACCCATATCCATACATTCCCTGAGTTTCAGACTGTTGTACATCTTCGATCCAATCCAGGTTTAAGCCATTGCAAATTGCTTTACCGAGTTGAATTCGATGGGTAATCACTAAAACTCTTCGCCCTTCCGATCGAGCAGCTTTAATCAGATTTTGTAGTGCTGTTGTCTTACCCGTCCCTTTCGGACTTTTGACTCCGACTAAGCCAGAGGTTGGGTAAGGTAAATCGCCCAAATAGGGTTGGTTGAGAGCGATCGTTGGCGCATAGGTTAATGACCACAGCCGCGAGGCTTGCCAAAGTTCCAGCGTGATCGCAGAGGTGTAAACGGCTTCAAATGCCCCTCGTCCCCAGGCGACCACAAAATCATCCGCTCCCTTTTGAGGTCCTGGCAACGCAATGATTTTAACTTCACAGCCTGCACGAGTTAGCAACTGACCGAGCCGAGACGTTGCTAGCAAGATGCTTTGAACGGTCTTGGGCTTCGTCTCATAGTCAAAGCAGATATGGACTGATCGCCCTTCTGTCGCAAAGTGCGCCAACTCTGCAATCAGTTGTCGAGTGTCTCTGCGATAGCCGCTAAAAATTCCGGGGAGCGCGATCGCCACATACCCCAAACTCAGCAGACATCCCGCTTTTTTCTCACCCTCGGTCAACACCAACGGCAGATTATTTTCCCACGCCCACTTC
>JBBRMC010000891.1:0-1789 GCA_038231055.1 Leptolyngbyales cyanobacterium | reverse complement strand
GTGAATTGATAAAAAGACAGACTTATGCAGACGAAAAAACTGCTCTAAAGATATAGAGAGAAGCAGAGCCATCGTCGCTCAATCTGTGGGATCTACTGAGCAAAAGAGACTTCTAAGAAAAAGCCGTAATTTATCTAGTCACTATACCGAGATGCTCGGATGTAATTTCCGAGAATTTTAAGTATTAATCGTATACCACGTTAAACTTCGGTGTTAGGAAAAGCTGTTTTTCAATAAAGGCAGAGGGCGATCGGGGGCTTAAACCTTTGAGAGTCAAGACTTCTCCTTTTATGACCGGGGTTTTACGGAGAGTGCTGTAGATCTCAAGCCCGTTGCAGGATTTATGGCTGTTGTATCACAAAGCTCACGTGCGGTTGAGCTTTTGTTCTTTACTTAAGTAGCAACCTTTACACTGCCCTTTCCCAATATTATGACTCCATTAGTCGCCCCAGAGATGTCT
Organism: Leptolyngbyales cyanobacterium; assembly: GCA_038231055.1. Taxonomy (GTDB): domain Bacteria; phylum Cyanobacteriota; class Cyanobacteriia; order Leptolyngbyales; family Leptolyngbyaceae; genus Phormidesmis_A. The sequence continues at coordinate 1,329 of JBBRMC010000891.1, read as the reverse complement.
CTCTACGAATTAGCGACTAACTCTGAGCAAACCCCCTTTGCTCTCCAAGTTAGTCCGGCTACCTTTAAGTCGATGATGGGTAACCTGCTCGATCTCTTGATCGCGCAGCAGATTTCTGCCGTGGTTTGGGCAAAGGTGCCTCGCGGTAAAGCTTGGCAAACCGAACTCGATCGCTACTGCGAACACGATGAGCTTTCTCAAGCAATTTACTTATTAAGAAATCCTCGAGAAGACGCTGCTGAGGAGATTAGCCTCCAGCTATCTGAGCAGAGTGATCACTATCTTGCAGAGCATCCCTTGATTCACCCGATCGCGCTTGCTTCCGAAAGCCAGCTTAGACGCGAATATTTTTTGCTTGTTTGGTCAAGGCAATTTTGCTGTTTGCTGATGGCGCACCGTGCTAAATCAGCTCAAACTTTGATCGAGCCTTCTCATGGGCAAGAAGAGTCGCCTGATAGAAAGCAGTCATTAAATATTCTATTCTCGTTGGATCAAGCGATGATCCAGCAGTTTTTAGCTCAGTTGAACTTAGAACTGCCAACGGCTTCAGAGACCAGTTCCAACAAGGTGGCACCTTGGGAGACGTTGGTCAATCAGATCCAACCCGCCGCTCTGAATGCAGCACTGGTTGGGCAGATTCTCACCAAACAGATTCAGCGTCAAGATGAAATTTGGCAGAAATCGACCACTTATCGTAAGCAAGCAGAACTCGCCTCGTTGCTGCAAATGCAAAATGAGGAGCTGTTGACGGCGATTCGGTTAAAAGATGAGTTTCTCAACAATGTTGGACAGGAATTGAGAACGCCTTTGACCAACATGAAAACAGCGATGACATTACTCAATTCGCCCAATCTCAAGGCACCTCAAAAACAGCGATACATGGATCTGCTGGTGAAGGAGTGCGATCGGCAAAGCTCTCTAATCACGAGTCTGCTCGACTTGGTGAGTCTCGACCAGATGGCAGAACAAACCACCATTCAGTCTCTCAAACTTAGCGATGTGGTGCCAGGAGTCGTCAGCACCTATCAGCCCTTAGCAGAAGAAAAGGGTGTGAGATTGGCTTACACGGTGCCAGAAGACCTGCCGCCAGTGGCGTGTCTGAGTATGTGGCTCAAGCAAATTGTCATCAACCTCTTGCACAACGGAGTCAAATTTACGTCGAAAGGTGGACAGGTTTGGGTGCGAGCAAAACAGCAGGGTGACTATGTGCAGCTTGAGTTTCGCGACACGGGGATCGGCATTGCAGCCAGTGAGATTCCTAAAATCTTTGATCGCTTCTATCGGGTGCGCCAAGCGATCGGAGAAGAAACAGGGGGATCGGGGTTGGGG
>JBBRMC010000890.1:0-1795 GCA_038231055.1 Leptolyngbyales cyanobacterium | reverse complement strand
GCGTCGGATAATCGAGTCTTTGCCGATTCCTAACGAGACTTGAGGAGTATTACAATCAAGCCCCGATTGCCGCTCAGCATAGTCTTCATAGAAGTCAGATCCCATGATCAGCGTGTCTTCGATCGTGGCTCCTCCCTCAATTCGCGATCGCACGCCTAACACCGAATGACTAATTCGGCAGTCTTTGAGAACACAGCCTTCCCCAATCAATGACTCAGTTATTTTGCAATCTAAATATTTGCTGGGAGGCAAAAAGCGATGGCGGGTATAAATCGGGGACTGGTCATCATAGAAGCTGAAGGGAGGATTAGGCTGTTGAGTCAGCGCTAAGTTTGCCTCATAAAACGCTTCGATCGTCCCGATATCTGCCCAATAATCGTTAAACAAAAACGCCTGAAGATTGTGCGTCTTGGCAGAATTTGGAATAATTTCTTTCCCAAAGTCGGTCTGGTTGGGGTCTTGCCGCAGCAGCTTGATCAATGCCTCTTTCTTAAAGACATAGATGCCCATTGAGGCAATATAGGGACTTTCTTTCGCTTGCTCAGGGGTCAGCCCTAAAACAGTCGTGTCTACCTGCATATCTCTCAACGCGTCGCCTTTGGGCTTTTCGCTAAAGTCGATGACTCGCCCCGATTGGTCAATTTTCATCAACCCAAACTCAGAGGCATGACGCTCATCCATCGGCACCACTGAGAGGGTGACATCAGCCCCAGTTTCGCGGTGACGCTGGACAAACTTGCGGTAATCCATGCGATATAAATGATCACCAGAGAGAATCAGATATTCATCAATATCCCACTCTTGAAACAGCCAATCATATTGGCGTACCGCGTCAGCAGTACCCTGAAACCAATTTGGATTTTCGGGAGTTTGTTGAGCGGCTAACACTTCGACAAAGCCATCGTTAAAGCCAGACGAGAAGTTATAAGCTCTAGTGAGGTGCCGATTGAGTGAGGCAGAGTTAAATTGAGTGAGAACGTAGATTTTAAAGATTTCTGAATTGATGCAATTACTAACTGGAATATCAATCAAGCGATATTTCCCAGCAAGGGGCACCGCAGGCTTTGCACGTTGCTTCGTTAATGGGTAAAGGCGAGTTCCGGCTCCACCGCCTAAAATAATTGCTAATACTTTTTTCACAAAGAAACCTCGTTGCTGCCACTTCAACTCCCATCAATAGTGTCTGTCTGTATGGTGCTGTTGACAAGGGGTAAAAGAAAGAAGATTGTCAAGCGGGGATCAATGGGAACGATGAAGGTTCTTTTTCCCTGCTATTTTAAGGATAAAAAAGGACGATCGCGCTGTGACTGATCCCATCAATTCCCCCAACCTGTTAGCTCGAACGTCGCTCTTTGCGCTTGCCACTGAACTCAAAGCCCGCATGACTGGTTTCTCAGGATGGGAAATGCCTGTGCAGTTTAGCGGCATTGGGCAAGAACATCAGGCAGTTCGCACGGGGGCGGGTATGTTTGATATCTCTCACATGGGTAAGTTTGTGCTCAAGGGCAACGATGTTTTGAGTCAGATTCAACCTCTAGTGCCGTCTGACCTCAGCCGATTGCAAATGGGTCAGGCGCAATACACGGTTTTGCTTAATCCTCAAGGCGGCATCATTGACGATCTGATTTTCTACTATCAGGGACTTGATTTGGATGGGGATCAGCGATGGATGGTCATCGTCAACGCAGCCACAACCCTTAAAGATAAAACTTGGATGCTCGACCATCTCGATCGCACTCAAATCAGCTTTGAAGATAACTCTCTGTCTAAAGCACTAATAGCGGTGCAAGGACCT
>JBBRMC010000889.1:0-1798 GCA_038231055.1 Leptolyngbyales cyanobacterium | reverse complement strand
TGCTTCCTCAAGCGAATTGACGTACGTGTGGCCTAACGCCAAAATGTCTGCAGCTTCTTCTAGGGCATCAAACTGGTGAGAAATTTGAGAATGTTGTGGATTACCGATCAGGAAGCAGCAGCCTCTTGATGTGATGGCAGGGTTACCACAACGCCATCGCGATATACAAGTCCCATCAGTAAATTATTTAATTCTTCTTCATCTCCTCGGATTCTGCGCCACTTTTTCTGACACTCCTGAAGTAGTTTAAATGCCATTGCTGTTGCGGTTTCTTTATTTCCTGCACCTTTGGTCACCTTCGTGCGAAGTTTCACGGTAGCAAACGATGATTCAATTGGATTGGTCGTACGAAGACTCATCCAGTGAACTGCTGGGTAATTAAAAAATGTTGTTAACTCTGGCCAGCTTTTTACAAGACATTCTGTTGCCTTGGGATACTTTGCATTGAAGAGATTCTCAAACTTGTTACGTGCTAGAAGGGCGTCTGCACAAGTCGGTGCCTTCATCATCTCGTGGAGAAGTGACTTTGCGTCTGGCTGCACTCGCTTTGGCATTTTGTCGAGAACGTTGGCAATCTTATGCACCCAACACCGTTGCTCCTCTGTTTTCTCAAAGCCTTTACACGTTCTTAGCGCCGCCCAAAATCCTAAAGCTCCGTCACCTACGGCAAGTAGCGGTGCTGTTAAGCCCCTCTCGATAAGAGAACGTAAAACTGTGAGCCAAGATTCTGTCGACTCACGATAGCCAGGGTGAACGGCTAGTAATTCCTTCTCCCCACTTTCCGTGACGCCGATGATTACAAGCAAACAAACTTTTTTGTCCTCGCCAAGACGGATCTGGACATTGACTCCGTCAACCCACATGTAAACGTACCTTTTTGTTATTGCCCGCTTCGACCAAATATCAAACTCGTCTTCCCAGATCTTCTTAAGTTTTACGATAGAAGCTGCAGAGAGACCCATTGTTCCCTCACCTAGAAAAGCTGACAACGCCGACTTGAAGTTACTCGTCGATAATCCCTTCAAATACAAAATCGGCAAGAGAGACTCAACCTTTGGCGATTTTCTCAAGTATGGCGGTAGAATTGAAGACAAGTACTTCTCACCCTCTCGCCTGTCATTGACTCGCGGACACTGGATATCGACAGCCCCACTTCCCAGCGTGACGTTGCGAGAACGGCCAATTCCGTTGCGTACAACAAGACGGTGGCCATTCTCGTCAACTTCCTCACTGTTTTGTTGGATATACTCCTCAACCTCAAGATTCAGTGCTTGAGTAAGAAGACGACGCGCCCCTTCTCGGGCAATCTCATCTAAACTCAATTCAAAGTCTTTGCGTGATACATTTCTTATTGGTATTACTTTGGTCATAGCGGCGTTCCTCTTTCTGGTCATTTCGACCGGTTGGTTTTCACACCAAAGAGGTTATGCCGCTATGTTTCTTTTGTCAGCCGTCCACAACTTTCCAAAATTTCTCATTAATTTTGATTGGAGACTAAGCATGATAAATTCTAAGATTCTTCTTTTAGCAAGTGTTACACTCTATCTTGCATCTAGCTGTGGAAGACAGGCCTCCGCAACTCATTCCCCTGTAGATAACACTTCCTCTACAGCGCAAAGATCCTGGGGCGCCCCCCCCATTGCCCAACAGAAAACGTATAACGCTGATCAGTTAAAAATTCAAAACGTCGCAGCATCCACTAATTTAAGCTTAAAATTACAAATACAGGCTTTGGAGAAACAACTAGTTCAAATCAATCGAACGGAGAATGCCGTTCCAACAGCTGCGGCCCCCGTTG
>JBBRMC010000888.1:0-1798 GCA_038231055.1 Leptolyngbyales cyanobacterium | reverse complement strand
CAGCATTGAGCAAGACGCTGACCTCGTAATGATGTTGTACCGCGATGAATATTACAACAAAGACACACCCGATCGTGGCATTGCAGAAGTCATCATCAGCAAACACCGCAATGGACCCACAGGCACTGTAAAACTTTTGTTCGAGCCACAATTTACGCAATTTCGTAATCTTGCGTCTCCAAATCGAAGCTAGCGCCGACCTAGCAGAAATCCTTCCGCAGATGCTACTTTTCGGGTTGGGTTCTCTTTAAGATAAGAGTAGAATCAGCTTAGCAATACCTAATGATGCTGGTATTATAGATAGTAGTCATCGTTGCTACAAACTCACTCAGCAGGCAATTGTGTCACTGCCTGTACACGCTTTAAGCTAGCAAAAGAATTGAATGTCTCCATCAGCCATTCACAGTTAAATTATCTTACTGATTAGCGATCGCCGCGATAGATACACATGGCTGAATCTAAACTGATCACGAGTCAGCTTACTGCGCTCCTTGGCTATAAAGTCCGGGAAAGCTTGAAGGCAAAACACGTTAGCCTGAGAATGACCGTTCAAGACGGGTTAGAAGTCATTGTTCCACAAGGGTTTGACCACAGCCGCATTCCTGAAATCTTGCACACCAAGCAAAGTTGGATTGCCAAAACCATTGAGCGGCTCGAAGAGCAACGTCAACAACTCTCGCTTGAAGCCTCCCATGATCTACCCGATCAGTTACAACTGAGAGCGATCGACCAACGCTGGCAAGTTGCCTATCAACCCACTCAATCCAATCGCGTCACGCTCACTGAAAAAGCCAAGTCGCGATTGATTTTGCGAGGCTGCACTCAAAACGAAGATGCCTGCAAGTCTTTGTTGCAGCAGTGGCTCAGCCACAAAGCCTATCAGCGTCTGGTGCCGTGGTTGTGGTTAGTCAGTCAAGAATTAACTCTCCCCTTCAATAAAGCATCTGTGAGAGGGCAAAAGACCCTCTGGGCAAGCTGCTCTCAGCAAAAAAACATCAGCCTTAACTACAAGCTTTTGTTTTTGCCGACTCATCTAGTGCGCTATGTACTGATCCACGAACTTTGTCACACCATTCATCTCAATCACTCGGCACAGTTTTGGGGGCTGGTCTTTGAAAAAGAATCAGCCTATAAAGCGCTCGATCAAGACCTTCGCAAGTCGAGCCATCATGTTCCAGGTTGGTTAGAGCCTTCAATACCAGGCAAAAACGAAGACCAGATTTAGTGGTTACCTCTCTATAGCAAATTCATCCTATAGACAGGCGTGTTAGTAGGAGTCCATCTCTAAGCTTGGGCAAGTTGTCTTTCGAGAATTTCTAATGAGCAGTGAGCCGACCGAAAAGATTCCCGCTCCTAGTGATGAGGCAGAACAGCGCAAAGCGAAGACTGTCAATCCAATCGATTTGGTGTATTCAGGAGGCTATGAAGGCGATCCTAGAGAACTAGTTGAAAACCCAGCAGTAACTCCAGAGATGATAAACGAGCCGGGAGACTTGCGGGCAGATGAACTAGATGAAGATTAACTGAGATTTTGCATGAGATCTTGCACCCGCCTCTTCACTGCGATGGTGTCCCGCCTGTGAATGGAATTCCGGGCTAGCCTTGCGAAGTCCCTTGAAAGGGACTGAATTGCCTCAATCCCTCGTTCAGTCCCTTGAGCTACCGTGTACACACAAGTTGATCCGCTCCGTCATTGCCAAAACCTTTCGCCCCCTAAATCCCCCATTCTGGTGGACTTTGAGATGAAACGAGGTTTTAGAGGTCAAGCCATTTATCTTGTTCAAAGTCCCCCAATTTT
>JBBRMC010000887.1:0-1810 GCA_038231055.1 Leptolyngbyales cyanobacterium | reverse complement strand
GTCAGATCCTGAGTCATTTTTAGTGATCTGTTGTTGCCGAAGACTCAACAAAAACTGTATTTTTCTATCGTGCGCTTTTTCTGCGTCAGGATCACCAAAACCGCCGCCATTTTCTGTTAATGACATGAGGTGTTCAAGCTCTTTATCTATATCCTCTATGGTTCTTTTTCCCATTGGTTCTCCAAGAAGCATAGTTCGGAAGCATAACGATGAAGCCCAACGGCGAGAGGCAATGTCTCGCTTCTGACCGACAACTAACTACCGTCCATTGCAGCGAGGTGTTAACCTGCTCTAAACTTATGATGTACAAAACAAGTATATCCGTCATGAGCTATCGCGACATCATTACTATCGAGCCAGATAAGCGTGGTGGCAAGCCCTGTATTCGCCGGATGCGGATCACGGTTTACGATGTCTTGGGCTGGCTAGCGGTTGGTATGTCGATCGCTGAAATTATTGACGACTTTCCAGAATTGACGGAAACTGACATAAGAGCCTGCCTAGAGTTCGCGGCTGATCGCGATCATCGTCTAGTTGCTTCGGTGAGGGCTGCTTGAAACTACTATTTGATCAAAACTTGAGCCGCAAACTGGTTCATCGTTTGGCTGATACTTTCCCTGAATCAAGTCACATTCAATTTCATAAATTAGCAGAGCAAACAGATACTAAGATTTGGGAGTTTGCTAAGGTAAACGATTTCTGTATTGTGACCCAAGACGCAGATTTTGCCGAAAGAAGTCGATTGTATGGTTCTCCGCCAAAAGTAGTGTGGCTACGGTGTGGCAATGCAACAACCGATCAGGTTGAAACTCTCATTCACTTTGGAGAGGAGGCTATTCAAGAATTACTTAGCCGACCCGATCTACATTGCCTAGAGCTTTACTAATAGAGTTTTGAAGTTATATCTGGTTATCATGCAGACTTCAAAAGGTCTGCAATACTCTTTTAAGCCAAATGTTTAGGACGGCAGATTTTCTACACAACACCCTAATTTGGTTGAATAGGCAGAAAGCTTTAGACTGTTTTCGACTCAAGAATGCTGAGATTTCAGCCTAAGATCCCAGATTAGAGATTTAGGCTGAAATTGTGGGCTTCATCAATTCGGTTCTTTCAGAGTTGCTTTCTGAACTCGTCGATGATTCTCTATTCTTTCCAGAAAAAGACTATCGATCGTCAGTTACTCACCCGTAATCGATAATTCATCTACCCAAACTCTAGGGGCAACCCCAGATCCAGTAAACTCTAGATCTTTCTCGACATAAATAATCGACTTCAGCAGTTCACGAATGTCACCTGCAACCGTTGCCGATTCAACACTGGTGCGTTTGCCATTTTGCACCAACCAACCGTCAAACGGCAGTGAAAACGAGCCTTGTGTCGCCTGAACTCCCGCATGGAGAGCGCTCAAGTCATCAATCAGAATCACATTATCTGCCGTCTCTAAGCTGTAGTCTTGTTCAGCAGATTCGCCTGGAAAAATGTGATAGAAGTGAGGACTGACCGTGATTTTAGACCCCATGTTGGCGTGTCCGGTGGGCTGAGTGTTGAGCCGTTTGGCAGTACCAGCACTGTGCAAAAAGCCCGACAAAATGCCGTTGGTAATCAGAGGAACGCGATGAGTCGGAGTGCCTTCCCCGTCAAAGGTGCCAGCGCCCACATTTTGAGGGTGTAGGGCATCATCGCAGAGAGAGAGCAGCGGCGATGCAATCTGAGTGCCCAACGATTCGGGGGTTGAGAGACTTTGCTTATCGAGAATGCTCTGAGCGTTAAACAAATTAGAAAACGCCCCAATCAAACTGAGAATCGCTTC
>JBBRMC010000886.1:0-1817 GCA_038231055.1 Leptolyngbyales cyanobacterium | reverse complement strand
GCTGTCAGGTACAGGTTCCACCCGTGAGTATATTCAGAGATTAGGACGAATTCTTCGCAAAGGCAAAGATCCGAGCAAGTTAGCGTTGCTGTACGAAGTCGTGGCAGAAGACACCAGCGAAGAAGGCGTGTCTCGTCGCCGTAAAGGAGAGAAATCTCCCGTTAAATCACCGCAACATCAGCTAGAGTTAGTGCCGCCTTCAATTTATGCAGTTCCTCAAAGATCGATTCCTCGTGCCGCCGAACCTGAAGCCGACTGGTGATGACTGGTTTTAGTCGTTCTAGATTGGTTAGGCAAATCTCTTACGACGTAGAACAAACATTAACCCAACCGTGGTCGCGATCGCAATTCCCAGCGCAACCGGATGATGCAGCAACATTGAAACTAAGATTGTAATCGCAGACAGAATGAACGCGACTAAGAAGGTTCCGGCTCCAGTTACACTTTCGCTAATGGTTCCGAGCATTGGAATAAAATCTAGAAATACACTAACTGGAGCAAACGCATGAAAGAGTCCCCACCACATCATCAAAAACCCAACAAGCCTGAGAATCCACAGCAACGTCTCATGACCTGTGGCGAGTTTAGCGATCGCTTCATCTCGATTCCCTGAGAAAATTTGGTACAGCTTGGTATTGCGTTCAGCAAAATAAGGAGTCATGCGATCGCTATCTAGTTTGCCAAACACGGTTGCAGTTGCCCCTTGTGGTAAAGCAGTATAGTGGATTCGCAGATCGCCGACTTGAGGATCAGAAATCGTCTGTTTGCCGTTATAAAGATAGTTTCCTGCTAGGGTTACATTCTGGTCTAGCTTCGTGTTTTGTGAGTTTAATGTCAGCGCTGGCAGTTCAGGTAAGTCAAGCTTATCGACGCTCAGGCGATACACTCCCACTTGAGCATCAGACACGCGATGTCTAGCATCAGCTATCGATTTTTCTACCAATCGATAGCCACCATCGCGTTTGTTGGCAGAGTCATAGATGTAGTGAAATCCTCCTGACTTTGACCCCGCAGGATTTTCATGGGACTGTGGATGGTTAAACGAACTAGAGTCTTCTGGTTCAGCAGTCCATTCTTTGCTGTAAGTGTAGGTTGTGATTTTTGTTTCTGAACCCCCATTGTTTTTCTGCGTTTTTGTTTCCTTGTGTTCGACCCAAGCAAACATGTCAACGTCTCTGGCGATCGCGATGTATTTGCCAGGTTTTAAGAACAAATTATCGTCTAATAGTTGAGGAGAGGTAAGAATGCCCGTAGTTGAAACTAATTTGCCTTGAGCAGAGCGGTCGAGGGTCGTGGCAGAGACTTCTACGGCTGTTCTCGCTACAGGAGATAAATCGACTCTGCCTTCATTCCAATACAAAAGAAAAAAAGAGCCGAAAAATAGAACGATTCCCAACACCACGCCCACGAAGGAATTTACGATTCTATTTGCCCATCCGGTGACCTCAACGTCCTCAAATTGATCTGCCACAATTCCCCTTACCAGTGCGCCTTTACAGAACTAAATTACACCTAGTGTTCCCAACATTACGGAAGAGGGATTGAAGATTAGCTAAGATCGAGTCTAGAATTTCTGCCGGAAGTCCTATAGTGAAGTTGCAGCAAGGCGAGAACTGGCGGGAGATAAACGTGAAATGAGTGAGTTAAAGCCCCAGCGATCGACATCGGCTTCAGAGATCACAGCAATTTTGCAGACCGCGATCGATCACCTGCAATGGATCAGTGAATCAGAATATCCCTTTGAAACCGTTTATTGGGCAGATCAAACTATTGCAAAATTGACGGACGAAAAGCTTCTAGAATTCACCCAGCACCCG
>JBBRMC010000885.1:0-1819 GCA_038231055.1 Leptolyngbyales cyanobacterium | reverse complement strand
TTCAGATTGACTCAGCTTATCTCTGAAGATGACTTCGACTTCACTCGGATCAGCTAAGTCGAAGGGATAAGGTTGGCGATTAGCTGGGTTGCGGCGACTCATCAAAACCTCTAGCCCTGCTCGAAACGCGTCTCGATCGTTCCGATGCTCGGAGAGATAGTGTTTCAGTTCAGCGTTCGTCATCTCAGGCAAATCTGGTGTCATAAAACAAACTCCCAACTTCCATCTTCGTCAATTGTGAGTGCAAGTTCATCTGCTATTCCAGCCTGAATGTAGATTGTCTTGAGGCTTCGATCGGAGCAAAAGTTTGGATCGGCTAGTGGTTAGCTCACAATTTGGTTTTGCGTTTTTTCTTAGCCTGTTTTGAGTGACGATCGTTTGCTATTTCACTATCACACGCTGTTTCAACCACTCTACAAATTTCTCTCGTTCCAATTCGCCCGATGCTAACGCCAGAATTACGCGCTCTTGCTCATCAATAGGTGCATCGATCTCCAACCCATTCAAAACCAAAAATGTTTCTACTGCCGCGTGCCCGATTCGCTTGTTCCCATCTACAAATGGGTGATTCATTACTAGCGAGAATCCTAAAGCGGCGGCTTGATCGATGATTGTAGGATACAGTTCTTCTCGATCGAAGGTCATCCGGGGTTGGGCAATCGCAGACTCTAACATTCCTAGATCTCTGATTCCTATTGCCCCTCCTGATTGCTCGATGACATGGCGATGCAGGCTTAGGACTTCAAGCAGTGACAAGTAGCGAGTCATGCCAATCGCTGATAAAGTTCGGCATTTTTGTGCAGTACATAGTCGGCAGCTTGAGTAAACTCACTTTTTGGATGGCTCAACCAGTCTTCAATACCAATCCGCAGCAAGTCTTCAGGCGTGAGTCCAAGTTGTTTTGCAAGGTTTTGCACTGCCTGAAATTGCTGGTCAGAAAGGTCGATCGTAATAGAAGCCACAGCCATCCCTCTCTATCTGCTGTCAGTGCTACATTCTCCAGCATTTTAGCATCTGCCCTGGCTTAGCGATGGTTGCCTCGGAACTACCTCAGAATCACTGGATGCCGATCGTCTCACTTAAACAGCTATTCTACTTTTCTTTGTCAAGATGATGCAGTTCAAAGCGATCGAGTGTTAGCAAGGGGCGATCGTCAGTTTACCCAGGCTAGGTCTTGCGCTCTGATGATGAAGTGAGAGGATATAATTCGGCTCTCTTAACAGTCAAGTGGTAAAGGCGGCTAAGGAACTTGGGTACAAAGTAGAATTCTGTACCTTACAAGCGTGCCATGAGCTAGAAAACTACACTATCAAGAATGACCAAAACTTCCTTGAAGTCAGAGAAATAAGAGAGAATGTCTGAGATCGTGACACTTGGGCTGCCACCATGTGCAAAGTCATTTCTAGCATCTACCAAAGACTTCATTGACGTTATTAAGCTGCTGCGATCAGCATGAGAATTTAGTTTGCTCTTAAAGTCTCTTTTCCAATCTTTATCGAAATCGCCTAAAAGACTACAAATACTATCAAAAGAAGGATTGCTGGAGCTATTTTTGATTTTACGGGATAGATAATACTTCACTTGCTTTTCAGCCCTCTTACTACAATGATCAGTAATAATTGATTTGAAGGCGACTTCCACTGTCCCACAGGCTTTAATGATTGCATACCTGTTAAGATATCAATGCTCCGGACAATTTTAGGCAGCGATAGCGCCGTAGGACAGTAGGGTTGGATAGTTGGGATGAGATTTAATGGCAGTCGGCTCCAGGTCTAACTCCATAATAAAGCGCTCCAGCAGATGCGCGGTCAGGGCACGA
>JBBRMC010000884.1:0-1822 GCA_038231055.1 Leptolyngbyales cyanobacterium | reverse complement strand
TGGCAGCACCCTTGAGGTGGAAGGTCTTGTCCAGATCATGATCACGACATATAGCACGGAAGGTGATCACTTTCACGACTGATGTACCTCGGCATTTTTAACGAAGGTCTGGCCACCATTGAAGACAAACATCGGCTTGCCATTGCCGGCACCATCCTCATCGTTTGAGCCGCTGATCAGTTCGACAGCGGCCTTAACAGCGGAGACTCTTACGGAGTGATCAGGTTCATCAGAGGCGATGACTTCTCCTTGCATTGAGGCTGTTTTTGTTGCGGTCATCGCTTCACGAAGTACATCGGCCATAGATTTTGGCGTGACTCCAGCCTTTTCTAGTGCTTCGGCCATCGCTGCTTTTATTCTAGGTTTGTTTAAGTTCTCAGATGCTATAACTGACGCGGTCTTTGGATCGTCGGTGTTGTAGGCATCAAGCGCAGCCTGAGTGTTGGTCTTACCGAGCAACTTTCCCTTCACGAACTCAGCTTCTTTTGGAGTAAGTGCGGTGGCCTTTGATCCATGACTTCCCTGCCGGATCCTGTCAGCATAAGCTACCCCGCCCTTCCCTCGAGCCTTTGCAATCACGACTTCGCGGGCATCGCCTTTAACGAATGACTTCACTGCTTTTGCTTCAGGCATTGTTGCCCCAGTCAGGTGACATCGCCCAGATGTTGTCACCGATCTCAAGTGCTTCGGCATCACTGAGCGGATCAGTCTCCAGGTCGACATCTACTTCCATGACATTGAACGGTGTGATAAAGATCCTGCCGCCGAGTCCGCCATCTTCAAGCGGTTCGGTGAAGTCGAGTAGTGACACGAATTGTCGTTCGGTCAGTGACAGCCAGTCAGGCAGTGGTTGGAGTATCGGGTGCTGAGTGTGGAAGACTGAGCGAGTGATTAGCTCTGAGAGGTCCTTGCCAAGTAAGTCAGTTGCCTTGCGCATATCGAGGATCCAGGTCACGATTTCAAACTTGAATGTTTGGGTAGGTTTAACTGGTGGCTGCAAAACTCGATCGTGCATAGTCTCCTCGCTGGGGTTTTCTAAGTTGTTAAGGTTACTATACCACAAACGGTATCAGGCTTCGGAAGGACTGCACGCACACTCACCAGTTTTGAGATCACAGAACTTTTGGCCGGTTGCCTTCAGCTTTTTGATCTCGGCCGCACGCCACTTGGGATCGGACAGTTGCTTGAACTGCTTTTTGTCACTGGCGATGCGCATCAGTTCGCGGTTGATGCTGTGCTCGCTGCGACAAGCGCCGGCCGACAACTGCTGCCTATGCTCAGGTGTATCAAACAAGTTGGCGCGTGGATCGATGCCGCCCTCTTCGAGTTTGAGTACTGCCGTTTTCTTCAGGGTGACCCCGCGCACAGTGAGAAAGCCTTCCGCGGACTTCGTCAACGCACGCCGGATCGCCGCGCCCTCATCAGGACTAACAAACATTTCAGTTCGATCGGTCATCTTCAAGATCATGATATTACTTCTACCCCGCCCATGTTATTTTGTTTCTTCCTCCCCCATACTAACAGAGCTGGTAACTTCTTTTGAAGATCAGTGAAGTCAGTAATGCTTGGTGCGTACTGATCAGATAAAGTCAGTGCTACACCTTCGATGAGACTATGCACTCCGTCGGTGCCGTACTTTTTGAATAAGTTCGATGCTGCTGCTCGGTTGGCTTCAACCCTGGACTCGATATTGAACTCGCACTGCTGCGCCCAGTAGACGAAGAGCTCATTGATTTCTGGTTTACCATAACTAGGTAAAGGCGGAAGTCCAGAGCCATCGGCTAATACTTTAGTATTTTGTATAGTCTTGTTTAGTCCTTGT
>JBBRMC010000883.1:0-1823 GCA_038231055.1 Leptolyngbyales cyanobacterium | reverse complement strand
AGACCCTCCCTCGCGGAAACGCCCTTGCCTTAAGCTAGTCGTTGTCGTCACTCGGATCTATAAAAGTGATCATTTGGACGTTGGTTCTCCGACAGGGGACTTTCACCCCATAAGTTCACGCCCATGCTGGGCGTACACAATCCGGTTGGAGCGGACTGGCACATTTGATCGGTGTTGAGGCAACGTTGTCGGCAGCCGCTCAGCAGGAACGTTAGGCTGCTTCAATCCTTAGTGGTGACACAGCGGAAAATTTGGTTGTTGATTTTGGAGATTGATTTAGAGAATTATGTCTTTACAGGATCTTGTTAACATCTCTCAAGTCGCACAGGCTGTTTTAGTCATAATATCCCTGGGTTTCATCTGGTATCAGTTGAGGGAAGGAGTGCGATTAGCGAAGTCAGAAAATGCTCCATCTTTGGCGGAACAAGCAGAAGCTTTCAACTCACTCATAATTCAAAATGCTGATCTTGCTGAACTTTAGTACAGCTACGGTCAAAAGCTTGAGCAGGGTAATGAAATTGATCGATTGCGTTATAGAGAGATGCTAGGTCAAAGTTTGATTTTTCAGCAGTACATTTACTTTCCTGGAGATTTTGGGCGGCATAATAGTCAATTACGAAAAAAATACAGAGAGACTCGACACAGCAGTGGCTAAAGCGCAAAGTGAGGATCGCAAAATCAGGTGGTACGATCGTCTTTTCGCCTTCAGTTGTGTACCAGCCCTCTATGCTCCAGCAAAGGCTGCGGTAAAATTGAGCTAGAGACTCTAATGGTAACCTTACAGATATGGCAGATCATTCTAGTTCACAGCCAGCATCTCTTGAATTGCTGCTTCATGAAATTGAGGCAACGCCCAGAGAGTATTGGACAGACTTGCTGGATACATTGCGTCAGTTTCGCCAAAAAATCCCATCAACTGCCCTACCTGTTATCGATGCCGAACAGGTTCAGAAGAACAAAGCGGCGATCAACCTTCTCGACTCCTGGCTGGATGACACTGAAGATGCATCGGAGCATCAGCAAGCTTGGGATTTTTTGAAAACTGCTCTAGATGAAGATCGATTATCCGATCGCCCCTTATTCCCATGAGTCGTCTGATTTTGCTGGATTCTGGACCACTGGGAATGGTCACGAATCCAAAAGCCACAGGTATTCCCCTTGATTGTCAACTATGGCTAAAATCTCTCTTGCGGCGCGGAGAAAGAGTTGCTATTCCCGAAATTTCAGATTATGAAGTTCGTCGTGAACTGCTCCGTGCAGGATTGTTGCGAAGTTTACGTCGGCTGGACGATTTGAAGCAAACGCTCGACTACGTTCCGATTCAAACCGACACCATGCTTCTAGCGGCTGAATTGTGGGCAGAAGCGAGGAAAACTGGACAACCTACCGCAGATGCTAAAGCGTTAGATGGGGATGTAATTCTGTCTGCTCAAGCCCGTCTTCTCTGCAATAAGGCGATAACCGTAATTGTTGCGACAACGAACGTTGCTCATTTGGCTCGGTTTATCACAGCTTTTGATTGGCAATCCATTAAGTGAGTTTGGTAGTGAGCGATCGCAGCATAACAATCCCGTTGCACACCGACCGTATTGAGATGGTTGGCTAAGTCCAAAAGGTGACTAGCGGCGGGTAAACGGGGTCATTAGACCTCATACCAAGTCTCAAAATGTGAGCGTCGATCACGTGAGATAAGACACAACGCTGGATTTGATGAGCCAATATAGTCGCAGTAATTGTTTTAGCAGACGATTCACTAATGGCTGACTTTTCCAAAGCTAGAAAAGCGTCTCTCGCTCCAGTTCTGCCGAGTATTCCGTTGCCTT
>JBBRMC010000882.1:0-1823 GCA_038231055.1 Leptolyngbyales cyanobacterium | reverse complement strand
TAAGTTATTTGCGATCGCGCTTTAGATGTAGCGATCGCTGTACTGCCTCAGATGCGATCGCCTACTTTTGCATCTGTAGTAAAAAACAAAAAGAGGGCGATCGCCCTCTTTTTAAAACTCAATAAGATTGAAAACTAGACTGTTACGGCGACAGGAATTTCATCTGTGGCTTCAGGGCTATTCTGCTCCGAAGGCGGCACAACCTGCCAGAACTTGGGTAAGTAGCTCGACCAATTATCGAGAATCTCCTTAGCTCTAGAACTACCAGTCTGCTCATAGCTAAATTGAATTAGTTCCTTCAACTGGTTCTCACCTGCAACAGTGCTGACCTTTTGTACTTGTAGAGCTTCTTGACTGAGGCGTTCCTTGAACTTGCCATCGATATCGAAGAAGTAAGCAATACCGCCCGTCATCCCCGCGCCCACGTTGCGACCTGTGGTTCCGAGAACGACAACCACGCCGCCAGTCATATATTCACAACAGTGATCGCCTGTGCCTTCCACTACGGCCTTTGCGCCAGAGTTACGAACTCCAAAACGTTCGCCAGCACGTCCGTGAACGAAGAGATAACCACCTGTTGCGCCATAGAGACAGGTATTACCGACAATGGAGTTATCGGCAGGATTGAAGATACAGTCGGGCTTTGGCTTGATGCTGATGTTGCCGCCGTTCATGCCTTTGCCGATGTAGTCGTTGGCTTCACCGATCAAGGAGAGATTCAAACCGTTGATGTTGAAAGCGCCAAAACTTTGTCCTGCTGCACCGATAAATTCGAGATTGAGGTGGCTAGCGAGTCCAGAGTTCCCATATTGCTTAGCGATCGCCCCTGATACTCGCGTCGCAACTGAGCGATCGGTATTGACGATCGCATAGCTTTTACTTAAATCAGTTTGATTAGCGATCGCATTTTGTACTTCCAGATCAGCCAAAATCTCATCATCGAGAACCGCGCCGTTACTATGGGAAGTTGACGAATGCTCTAACCAACTGCGATCGCTCTTGGTATCGGGCAGATTAATCAAGCAACCCATATCAACTTGACTGAGAGAGAGTTTCGCGAGTTTCAAGTCTTGGCGCTGAGCTAAGAGATCAGAACGTCCGATGATTTCCTTGAGCGACTTGTAGCCAAGTTTGGCAAGGATTTGACGCACTTCTTCAGCAACGAAGAAAAGAAAGTTAACCACGTTTTCGGGTGTGCCGGGGAAACGTTTGCGGAATTGTTCTAATTGCGAAGTTACGCCAACGGGACATTTGTTCGTGTGGCAAACTCGCGCCATGATGCAACCTTCGGCAATCATCGCCGCCGTGCCAAATCCGTATTCTTCACCACCAAGGAGCGCGGCGATCGCCACATCCCAACCAGTTTTGAAGCCGCCATCAACTCGCAACAATACGCGATCGCGTAATTTGTTACCCATTAGGACTGTATGCACTTCTGCTAAACCAAGTTCCCAAGGTGAGCCAGCGTGTTTGATTGAACTCAAGGGAGACGCACCTGTACCGCCATCATAGCCAGAGATTTGGATGATGTCGGCGTTGGCTTTGGCAACCCCTGCGGCGATCGTGCCGATACCGATTTCTGATACCAGCTTGACCGATACTTTCGCGGTGGGATTGATTTGGTGGAGATCGAAGATTAGCTGTGCAAGATCTTCGATAGAGTAGATGTCGTGGTGCGGAGGCGGTGAAATTAGCGATACTCCTGCTTTAGAATTTCGCAACATCGCGATGTAGCTACTCACCTTCGGACCTGGTAACTGTCCGCCTTCACCTGGTTTTGCACCTTGCGCCATCTTGATTTCCAATTGATTGGAACTGACGAG
>JBBRMC010000881.1:0-1825 GCA_038231055.1 Leptolyngbyales cyanobacterium | reverse complement strand
GTACCTCAAATATTTTTACTAGGGTCAGAATAGTAGAGCGAGTATTCAAACGCATCTCTCACAGGTTTGATCTAAAAACATTTCTCAGTCTTTAGTTTGCTGGTGGGGGAAGCGGATCTGAAGACGCTGGAGCCGGATCAGGCTCAGCCGGAGCTTTGCGGGGAGCAGGTTCGGGAGGAGCCACTGACTCTGGAGGGGGTGCTTTTTCCTGCGGAACTGGCTCAGCCCCACGCTCTGCTGGAGGTGGATCAGCAGGGGTAGACTTATATGGCTTAGCCTCTGGGGCTGAGTAGTTGCTTTCTGCGGGGGCATCATAGCGACGATCGCTTTGAGATTCATCTGGGTCAACAGAGCCACCTAAAGATCGAGTGCGGCTAGGTTTCACAGGAGCAGCTTTGATGGTGCCTTTGCGATCGTCTAAGTTTGTAGGAATCTCAGGAAATTTTTGCACAGGCATTCCCTCAACCGCCTCTTTCATAAACTGGTGCCAAGCATAGGCGGCACTGCCACTGCTTCCCCAAGTGGGGCTGTTGTCATCGTTGCCTAGCCAGACCCCCGCCACCAACTGAGGAATGTAGCCCACAAACCACAAATCGCGTGCATTTTCAGAGGTGCCTGTTTTGCCTGCGACGGGTCGATCGAGTTGAGCGGCTCGCCCGGTGCCATCAGAGACGACATTTCGCAACATCCAGGTCATGATGGCGGCTGTTTCTGCATCCACGACTTGTTTGGTTTTGAAGTCAGCATCATACAACACCGTGCCTTTGGCGTTGATGATTCGACGAATGCCATGAGGCTCGATCGCGTTACCCTGCGCTGCCAGCGTTCCATAGGAATTGACTAACTCCAGGAGATTAACTTCATAAGCACCCAAAGCCATTGAGTAGGTAGGACTCAACTTTGAGTGAATTCCCATGCTTTGGGCGGTTTTAATCACCGGATCAAACCCCACATCAATGAGCGTTTTGACTGCAACCACGTTGACTGAGGTGGTCAAAGCATTGCGAATGTTGATCCAGCCCTTATATTTGTTGCTGTAGTTTTTAGGCTGGTAGCCGTCCACCACAAAGCGCTCGTCTAAATAGGAACGATAGGGAGAAAACCCAGCCGCGATCGCTGCCGTGTAGACAAAGGGCTTAAAGGTCGAACCCGGCTGACGCTGGGCTTGAGTGGCGCGGTTAAACTGACTTTCTTTATAGAAATCGTAGCCGCCAACCATCGCCCGCACTTCCCCATTACGAGGGTCGATCGCCACCATTGCCGCTTGCTTAAATCCCTGAGAGGCACCATCGATTTCAATGGCATCTTTGATTGCTTTGTCTGCCGCTTTTTGAAACTTTGGATTTAGCGTCGTCTCGATCGTGATCCCGCCTGCTTCAAGTGCCTGCTTTGAGACGTATTTGGGCAACTGTTGCTGCACGTAGTAAGTGAAGTAGGGAGAATCACTCTCAATCTTCTTGGGAGCACTGGGTTTGACTTTCAGATCTTCGGCTTTGGCAGTTGCGGCTTCGGCTGCCGTCACGTAGCCCGCTTCGACCATCTTGTCGAGTACAGTGTTCCGGCGCTCCTTCGCCTTCTCTAAACTGACTAGCGGAGAATAGAGGCTAGGGGCAGGAGGAAGCCCAGCGATCGTGGCAGATTCTGAAAGGGACAACTGATTGACTGATTTACTAAAGTAAATCCAAGCCGCATCGCCGACTCCATAGGCATTAGAACCCAAATAAACCAGATTCAAATATCCTTCTAAAACCGTTTGCTTATCGACTTCTCGTTCTAGCTTTTGAGCGAGGAGGGCTTCTCTAATCTTGCGTCCAATGCTTCGATC
>JBBRMC010000880.1:0-1833 GCA_038231055.1 Leptolyngbyales cyanobacterium | reverse complement strand
GCTTTGACCTTGGCACCCAAGCGCGTCAAGTTTTCAATCAAAGACAGCGCAGGGGCATCACGCAGGTCATCTGTGTCAGGCTTAAAGGTCAACCCTAATAGACCAACGGTTTTGCCCTTCAAGATTTTGAGAACCTGCTGAAGTTTCTCAACGACGATCAGCTTTTGACGCTGGTTGACACTGACTGCCGCTTTTAGAAGCTGCGTCTCAAACCCATAGTCATCCGCCGTGTGAATCAGTGCCGACACATCTTTCGGGAAGCAAGACCCGCCCCAGCCTAGCCCAGCTTGCAGAAACTTGCTGCCAATGCGAGAGTCTAGCCCGATGCCCTTGGCAACTTGAGTCACATCTGCCCCAACTCGATCGCAGATATTCGCCACTTCATTGATAAAGCTGATCTTGGTCGCGAGAAACGCATTCGCTGCATATTTGATCATCTCAGCCGAACTCAGATCTGTCACGACCATGGGCACAGGAGGTTGAGACTTATCTTCAGCGAACTGCCGCTCAATGATCGGGGTATAGAGTTCTCGCATTAGCGTGGCTGCACGAGGGCTATTACCGCCTAACACGATGCGATCGGGGTTAAACGTGTCATAAACCGCCGACCCTTCTCGCAAAAATTCTGGATTGCTGACGACATCAAAATCGTAGTCTTCGCTCACGGTTGCCGGAATCACAGATTCTTGAACGCCCATTCCTGCCAGTACAGGTTCAGCCACAAGTCCTTTACGCTCTGCCACACCATCGAGAACGAGCATTCTCACCCAGTCACCTGACCCAATCGGAACCGTCGATTTGTTAACAATGACTTTATAACCACCCTTCAGGTGAGAGCCAATGCCACGGGCAACCGCTTCTACATAGCGGGTATCGCTCTCTCCAGTCGGCAAAGCAGGAGTTCCTACTGCAATAAACAAGACTTGACCATGCTCAACCCCGGCTGCCAAGTCAGTTGTAAAGGTCAATCGTTGCGATTGAATCGACGACTGCATGATCTCTGAGAGTCCGGGTTCAAAAATCGGCGACTGCCCAGACTGCATCAATTTGACTTTGGCTTCGTTATTGTCCACACAGATCACTTCGTGTCCAACGTGAGCTAAACAAGCCCCAGTCACCAACCCAACATATCCTGTACCAATGACACAAACCCGCATAGAAGCTCCTTGAAATAGGGGGGATAAAGAAACCAGTAACCATAAACTTTGATCAACCTGCACCTTAAGATTCCCTCAGGGATAAGCAGGGCAACTGAGAGAACTCATTAACTTAGTGGGTCGCGATCGATTCAGTCGGAACATGAGACCCGATGCGGCTCTGAAAATCCGCGATCGTGCGCTCTAAGCCCTCTTGGAGCGGAATGGTCGGCTGCCAGCCAAGATGGGTCTTCGCACGAGTGATGTCAGGCTTACGACGACGGGGATCATCTTGAGGAAGTGGCTCAAACTTCACGTTTGCTGAAGGGTTGACCATTTTCTGGATGGCTTCAGCGAGTTGCAGAATGGTGTATTCGTCAGGGTTCCCTAAGTTCACAGGACCGATGAAGTCTCCATTCATCAAGCGCATTAAGCCTTCTACCAAGTCGGAGACATAGCAGAAACTGCGAGTTTGTGACCCATCGCCATAAACCGTCAGCGGCTTGTTGCGCAGTGCTTGAACGACGAGGTTGCTGACGACTCGACCATCGTTTTCTAACATTCGAGGACCGTAGGTGTTGAAGATTCTGGCAACTCGAATATCCACTTCGTTTTGGCGGTGATAATCAAATGCCAGGGTTTCTGCAACCCGCTTACCTTCGTCATAGCAACTGCGAATGCCGATCGGGTTGACACT
>JBBRMC010000879.1:0-1834 GCA_038231055.1 Leptolyngbyales cyanobacterium | reverse complement strand
TTGTCGTCATTGCAATTCCGCTTTTAGTCTGGCTCTTTGGCAGCATTCGTAAGCACTATCAGTATGTGGCAAGCCGCCTCAGCATTGAGGAGTTAGCACCCCGAAGCTATATGGCTCGACCGAGAGGAGCAGAGGCAACTCATCCCGCGATCGTGATTGTCGGTCAACTTCACCGAGGCACCGTCGAGGCATTGGACTATGCTCGGAGTATTGGGGATGAAGTCGTCGCGATTCATGTAGACACAGGCTCGACCAACCGCGAGAAGCTGCAAACTCGATGGCAGGAGCTAGAGTCTGACATTGAGCTGTATATTTTGGAGTCGCCCTATCGATCGGTGGTTACGCCCATCCTCGAGTTTGTCGGCGATTTTGAAGCCCAACATCCTAATGTGCTGTCTACCATCATCATTCCTGCCTTTGTGCCCCGTCACTGGTGGGAAAGCGTTTTGCACAATCAGACGACTTTATTTCTCAAAGCAGCCCTACGAACGAAGAAAAGTCGAGTGGTGACAACGGTACGATATTACCTGTAGTACGCGAGGTGCAACTAAGAACCCTCACCCCAAACCCCTCTCCCTAAGGAGAGGGACTTTCAAGATTCTCTGGTTCCCTCTCCTTGGGGAGAGGGCTAGGGTGAGGGCATTATCTTCAAGCGTTTGGGGAAAGTTGCACATCCCGTTATAGTCGGTTTTTATACGCTAGGGTGAAAACCCTTCACAAACTCGATCGCGGTCTCTAAAGATGGAGGCTTAAAGCTTTGAATTTGACTCAGCGCATTGAGCAGTTCATCTGATTGAGAGGTCGCGATCGGACGTTTGCCAAATTTGGGATTGTGATAGAGCGTCAGCCGTTGATTATTGGAATTCACCAGGATCGTTTTAGTTGGCGCTTGAAAAAACGTCATCTTCTTGAGGGCGATCGGAATGGATTGCAGCAGTTTAACGGCATTAACTTGCTGTACTTGCTGACCCAACAAGGCTATGAGTCGCTGAAACCGCTGAATTTTTCCCGCATCTTGACTAAACTTCTGCGTCGGAATTTGGTGCAGCAAATCCATCAACGTCTGTTGAGTGATCTTGTTATCTTCAAAGGGAAAAATCGCCGCATAAGCCGCTATCAATAGCTGCTCGTCACGCTCTAGCCTAAACGTTAATGTGGTGCGACGTAAATGCACTTCGATCTCAGGGAGAGGTGCCAAAAAACCGCACTGTCGAGCCATCTGCTGATAGGTCACCGCTAACGCACAGTTGGCATCGGTATTGAGTCGATCGTCGATCACCACCTCTACGATCGGAGGAGTCTCATTAAAATATTCCTGACAACTGTCGGTGGCGAAGGTATAAATTTGACTTTGATCCCCATTCAGACTGAGGTCAATCCAGCGACAGGTTGCTCCAGCCGTTTTGATGCCAAAGGGCGACACGCCATAAAGCTTGATGCCCGTCATAGTGGAACCACTGAGGTCGGCTCCTGACAAATCGGCGTTTGCTAAGTTGGCACGAGTTAAATCAACATGAACCAGCGTGGCATTCAGTAAGGTGGCATGACTTAAATCGGCTCCTGTCAAATTGGCACCACTCAGCTTTGCGCTCGTCAGATCAGCCCATCGGAGATTGGCACCACTCAGATCAGCCCATCGCAGATTGGCACCTGACAAATTTGCCCCTTGTAGATTGGCGCGACCAAGGTTGGTTTGTCGAAGCTCGGCATGGTTGAGATCAACGCCCGTCAGGTCGGTGCTGCTCAGGTCACTGCTCGTTAAGTTAGCTTGCTCTAGATTCGCCTCGGTCAGAATGGCATGGCGCAGATCGGCTCGGCTCAGGTTAGCTTGACT